>NZ_JACARS010000048.1:0-53486 GCF_013386485.1 Pseudomonas sp. P7758
CATTCCGGGCGTTTGCCAAAAGTGACTCGCTGTAAGAGCGAAACCATAGGCGGCCGTTACCTAAATAATGGATATGTACCCCGAACAAAAACCTCAGAGCACCAAGCTCAAATCCAACCGCCCATCACGCACCGGCGGACACCAGTAATACCCCCCAGTCAACGGCTTGCTAATGCGATACAACCCATCAACAATCCCATCCTCAAGCCCACTCATCCGCCGCAGTTGCGCTTCAAACGCATCAAACGAATGCCCAAACGCCAGGAACATCAACCCCGCCTGACCATTCTCGGCCCATGGCATCGACCGCCGCACCACAAACGCCTCAGGGGTAAAACTCTCCTGAGCCGTACGCTTGGTGTGCGCCGACTCCGGCGCGTCCTCCAGCTCCTCGTTATCACCATGGCGCCGACCAATAATGTGGTCCCGCTCCAGAGCCGGCAACGCCGCAAACCCATCCAGATCATGCTGCCACTGCTGGATCGCCGCAAAACTCGCACCACCCTGCGCCACCGCAGCCTCCACCGCAGCATCATCATGCGGATTCTCAGTGCCATCCTCATAGTCGGTCAGATCAAACCCGGTCTTGTAGCGAAACCCCTCGGTCATCTGCACCAGACCAAACCCCGGCGCCAGGGCCTTCTCGAACGCCCGGCTGCGCAACAGCAACTCACCGCGATCCACACCGTGCAACCAGACCCACAGCGCCTGCTGGGTCGACGGATTCTCCGCCCCCGGCCCGCTCACATGAGGGAACGCCCGCAACCCGTCAATCCGGGCGCCAAGGGCATTGACCAGCGGCTCACCAAAACCGACCACCGCACTGGCGTCCACCAACTGCACCAGCGCATCCAGTGCGGCAGGCACGGCATCCAGCGACTCAATGGCAAAAAACAGATGGCGTGCCTGCAACGGCACCGGTGCGGCAAGAATGCCCGGCTGGTACTGACTCATGTGAACTCCTTCAAGAAAGCCGCGCAGTTTACCCGGCGAGCTCACGGTTGTGCTCAAGGTTTTCCAAGGTTCGCGGGTTAATGCGTCTAGCCCTTGCCACACGGGGCGTTGATGGGTGAATCTCTAGTCACGTTTTGCAACCACTCCAGGGGTAGCGACATGACCACCGACAACCTGCTCGCCCAGCTGTTTCCCACTGCCGCCGAGATTCCCGAGCAATTCCGGCTCGCGGCGCCCATCGAACAACGTGATTACCTGGTCGGCGGCCAGTTGCATGTGTGGAACGGCCCCTTGGCCGAAGTGCGCAGCCCGGTGCAGTTGCGCGGTGCCGACGGTGACACGCCGGTCATCATCGGCAGCACCCCGCTGCTGGACGCCGACACCGCCTTGACCGCCCTCGACGCTGCCGTGGCCGCCTACGACCGTGGCCAGGGCGCGTGGCCGACCATGCGCGTGGTGGATCGCATCCAGCATGTCGAAGCGTTTTTGCGGCGTATGCGCGAACAGCGTGATGCAGTGGTCAAGCTGCTGATGTGGGAGATTGGCAAGAACCTCAAGGACTCGCAGAAAGAGTTCGACCGCACTTGCGACTACATCACCGACACCATCAACGCCCTCAAGGAACTCGACCGCCGCTCCAGCCGCTTCGAGCTGGAACAGGACACCCTGGGGCAGATCCGCCGGGTGCCACTGGGCGTGGCGCTGTGCATGGGGCCCTACAACTACCCGCTGAACGAGA
Source organism: Pseudomonas sp. P7758 (assembly GCF_013386485.1). Taxonomy (NCBI): domain Bacteria; kingdom Pseudomonadati; phylum Pseudomonadota; class Gammaproteobacteria; order Pseudomonadales; family Pseudomonadaceae; genus Pseudomonas; species Pseudomonas sp. P7758. The sequence goes on from NZ_JACARS010000048.1 coordinate 1,694, forward strand.
CCTTCACCACGCTGATCCCGGCGCTGATCATGGGCAACACCGTGGTGTTCAAGCCGGCCAAGCTCGGCGTGCTGCTGATTCGCCCGTTGCTGGAGGCGTTCCGCGACAGCTTCCCGGCCGGCGTGATCAACGTGATCTACGGCAGCGGCCGCGAAACCGTCAGCGCGCTGATGGCCAGCGGCAAGATCGATATCTTTGCGTTTATCGGCACCAACAAGGCCGCCAGCGATTTGAAGAAACTGCACCCGAAACCGCACCGGCTACGCGCGGCGTTGGGCCTGGATGCAAAGAATCCCGGGATCGTGCTGCCGCAGGTCGACCTGGACAATGCGGTCAACGAAGCTGTCACCGGTTCGCTCTCGTTCAACGGCCAGCGTTGCACCGCGTTGAAGATCCTGTTTGTGCATGAGGACGTGGTCGACAGCTTTATCGAGAAATTCAACCGCAAGCTGGCGACCCTCAAGCCTGGCATGCCGTGGGAAGACGGTGTGTCGCTGACGCCACTGCCCGAGCAGGGCAAGGTGGATTACCTCGGCGGCCTGGTGACCGACGCACTGGCCCATGGCGCCAAGGTGGTGAACGAGAATGGCGGCGCCAGCCGTGGCTCGTTTTTCTACCCGGCGGTGCTGTACCCGGTGAACCCGCAGATGCGCGTGTACCACGAGGAGCAGTTCGGTCCGGTGGTGCCGATCGTGCCTTACCGCGACCTGGAGACGGTGATCGACTACGTGCTGGAGTCGGACTTCGGCCAGCAACTGAGTATCTTCGGCACCAGCCCGAGGGAAGTCGGGCGCCTGGTGGACGCGTTCGCCAACCAGGTGGGCCGGATCAACATCAATGCCCAGTGCCAGCGCGGGCCGGACAGTTTCCCGTTCAACGGGCGCAAGAACTCGGCCGAGGGCACGCTGTCGGTACATGATGCGTTGCGGGTGTTTTCGATCCGTACCCTGGTGGCGACCAAGTTCCAGGCGAGCAACAAGGAACTGGTCAGTGACATCCTGCAGGAACGCACGTCGAGCTTTCTGACCACTGACTATATTTTCTGAGCCCGAGCCCGCTCCCACATTGGAACTGAGTGAAGCCTGAACAACGAGGTTACCCTGATACCAATGAATCTCCCTCTCTTCGCCCGCCGCTTGCTGCGTCCGTTGTTGGACCCGTACCGGCGCTACCGTCACGCCAAGTTGATCCACGCGGTGCGGGTTTCCATTGGGTTGCTCGCAACGATCCTGCTCACCACCGGCATCAACCTGCCCCATGGTGAGTGGGCCTCGGTGACGATGCTGATCGTGATCGGCGGTTTGCAGCACCACGGCAATATCGGCAAGAAAGCCGTCGAGCGCGCCTACGGCACGTTGATCGGCGCCAGCGTCGGTTTGCTGCTGGTGCTGCAACAGGCGTATCTGGGGCAGCCACTTTTGACCTATTTGCTGATGTCGGTGGTGTGCGGGTTCTTTTCCTATCACGCCATCGGCAAGGGCGGATACATCGCGTTGCTGTCGGCCATCACCGTATTTATCGTTGCGGGCCATGGCGATAATCCGATATCGGACGGGTTGTGGCGCACGGTCGACATCCTGATCGGCATCGTCCTGGCCCTGGCGTTTTCCTTCGCCCTGCCGCTGTATGCGGTGTATTCCTGGCGCTACAACCTGGCCAGTGCCTTGCGCGATTGCGCGGCGATTTATAGCCGGATCATCAGCGGCCAATCGGTCACCGATGATGAACACCTCAAGCTGCTGAATCGCCTGAACGCCGCGATGCTGCAACTACGCTCGCTGATGCCATCGGTGTCCAAGGAAGTGCGGATTTCCATGACCGAGCTGGACACCCTGCAGCGGCATTTGCGGATGTGCATCAGCACCCTGGAGATCCTCGGCAACACCCGCCCCGACCCACGGGACAAGGAAGCCCTGGCGCGCATGCAGGTGGCGTTGAAAGCCGAGCACCGGCAGATTCGGGTGCAGTTGATCGGGATGGCGCGGGCGTTGCAATCCGGGGCCACCGACCGGCTGGAACGTCCGAGCACCACGCCGACCCACGAACAGACCTTTGAAGTGCCGGTGGTCAACGCGTTGGACGGTTACCGGTTATTGACCCTGCAACTGGCAGCCAATATTGACGCCATGCGCCAGCGCCTGGCCAAGAGCGCCAGCCACTGGAAAATCTGATCAGCCCCGGTGCAGCGCCTGTATCAACAGCTGCTGCAACGCCTGTAACCGGGGCGCGGGGCTGTCCTCGGCAAAGCGCAACACGTTCGCCACTTCGGGCAGCGGCATCCGCTGGTCGAAGGGGCGATACACTTCCACGCGCTTGTCGAGATGGTCACTGCTGAGCAGGCCGATGCCCAACCCGGCGGCGATGGCCGATACCACACCCTCCACCGACCCACATTCCACCACCACCTGCCAGCGAATGCCCAAGGCGCTCAGGCGTTCCTGGGCCAGTTGCCGGTAAAAACAGCCGGGGCCGAAGGTGATCAGCCGCACGCATTCGTCAGGCGCAGGCTGCCAGCCGGGCCGGGCGCACCAGCGCACCTGTTCGGTCCACAGCAATTGGTCCCGCGCTTCGATACGCGGGATGAAATCCTGGTGCAGCGCCAGGTCCAGCTCACGGTCCACCAGGGCCTGGCGAAGCGCGTGGCTCTGCTCCACCACAATTCGCACATCCAGTTGGCGGTGTTGCCGGGAAAACTGGCCGAGCAAGTTCGACAACTCGGCCATCGGCACCTGTTCGGTGGCGCCCAGGCGGATGGAACCTTGTAACTGCACCGGATTGAAATGCGTCAGCGCCGCGTCGTGGGCGCCTGCGCAACGACATCCGTGGGGCCGTGCTGCAGGTGGTGCAAAACGCCGGGCACTTTCTGATGGAGGATGCGCCGGAACGGGTGAGTGAGTACCTTGTAGACTTTATCGGCCAGGTTCACAGTAAACGCTGACTGCCATTTGTCGGGATTACACAAGCCAATAGACTTCACACTTTCTCTTACATATTTTTCACGTTTTATTCACATCCAGAGACGTAGGGTAAAGCCTCATCCGTTACAAACGTTGTAGTTAAAAACCCGCCGCCCCAGCGGGTTTTTTTTGCCCGGGATTTGAGTGGCCACACGGTTTCTGGAGAGAGGAGTCGAAGCAAACCGGCTCATTGCGAGCCGGTCTTGATGGGTCAACGAGCCACCTTGTTGACAGGCAACGCCGCTTGCTCACGTATCGCGCGCTGGGTATCGAGCACCCGCGCCAGGGCCGTTTCGGCTTCAGGACTTTGCTGCGGCACACGAATCGCCGCCGACACCAGGGTAATCAGCTTGGCCATGACCTCGGCATCCGTGGCCGGGCGTCCCAGGCTCATGGAGTTCATCAGCAAACGCAGCTCGGTACCGGCCATCACCCCGGAGATCGCCTTGAGGGCAAATTGCAGGCGCACCCCCAGCTCGTTGCGCGGCAAGTCCGGAAGCGCCAGGGCGAAGGCTTCGAAGAAGCGCTGGAACACCGGCTGGTAATGCACCTTGAGGTATTCCTGGATAAACGGCGACGTGTCGCTGTACACCCGCCCCAGGAACCGGATGAATGAACGCCCTTCCCCGCTGGCCGGGTCGCTGCGTTCCAGGCCCATGGCCGGGGCGAACAGCACCCCGAGCAAGGTGTCGCAATCCAGCGGGCCGTCGGATTCGGCTTCGCACCGGGCGAGCAACTCCAGGCGCTGCTCGTTGAGCGGCTCCAGGCGCTGCATCAGCAGGGTTTTCATCAGGGAGTCCTTGTCCCCGAAGTGGTAATTCACCGCAGCGAGATTGACCTGGGCCCTCTCGGTTATCTGCCGCAACAAAACAGCGTCATAGCCGTATTTGATGAAAAGAGCCTCTGTCGCATCCAGCAATCGGGTCTTGGTAACGTTTGGAGCGCTGAGTTTCTTCGCGACCATAGGGATTGGGGTTCCACTGCGGAAATATTGTTTTAAAAATTAATTTGATTTTTTATACCGGGGCCGCTGCCTGAAAGCAAGTAGTGACACAGCGCCATACTATTCAAAGCCAACAGCAACGGGCTCATTGAGGGTAGCTGATGGATTTTTTCAGCGCCGGAAACGTCCCTTTGAAGAATCGTTTCAAAGGGTAAAACCGCTCTATATCCATGGCTGGCGGAACGGCTGGATCGCGGTTAGTATTCAAACAATATTTTAAAAACAAGAAATAAAACCAGTCCGTGACGTGTACCAGGCAGCTCCTGAACTTGTTACAAGGATTTTCGGGGGAAGCACGGCGCTGTCGAGGCTGCAGGCGTAGTCATGATGACAGATACCCCCGCGCACCCAGGCTTTATCTCCTTGCAAGGCATCGGCAAAAGCTATCAGCTGGCCGGTCAACACCTGTCGATTCTCAATGATGTATGCCTGGCCATCGAAACCGGTGACAGCTGCGGCATCCTCGGCGCCTCCGGCTCCGGCAAAAGTACCCTGCTCAATATTCTCGGCCTGCTGGATTTGCCCGACTGCGGCCAGTACCGCTTTGCCGGCCATGACATCTTCAGCGCCAGCCCCGATCAACTGGCGGCGATCCGCAATCAGCAGATCGGTTTCGTCTTCCAGAGTTTCAACCTGCTGCCACGCCTCAGTGCCCTGGACAACGTCGCCCTGCCCCTGAGCTACCGCGGCGTGTCACGCCACGACTCGGTGGAACAGGCCCTGCGCATGCTCGACCAGGTGGGCCTGGCCGAGCGCGCCCACCATCGCCCGGCCGACCTTTCCGGCGGCCAGCGCCAACGGGTCGCCATCGCCCGGGCATTGGTCGGCAACCCGTCGGTGATCCTCGCCGACGAACCCACCGGCAACCTCGACAGCACCACCGCCCAGGAGATCATGGACCTGTTGCTGGCGCTCAATCGCGAGCAGCAGGTGACGCTGATCATCGTCACCCACGACCCGCACATTGCCGAACGCCTGAATCGCAAGATCCTGGTGCGCAATGGCGTGGTGCAAGAGGCCGGGCGCCTATGAGCCTGCGGGTCGAACAAAGCCTGAGCCAGTTGCTGCACGAGGCGTTTGTCAGCCTGCGCACCCTGGGCAAGCGCTCGATCCTGGCCTTGCTGGGCATCGTCATCGGCAGTTCCTCGGTGGTGGCGCTGATCAATATCGGGCACAACGCCGCCGAAGACGCGGCGATGATTTTCAAGGACATGGGCACCGACACCCTGGTGGCGCAATTCCCGCCCAGGGGTGCCAGCACTGCGCAAATGCCCGCCAGCCTGGACCTGGAAGCCGTGCGCCGCAGCGTTCCCGGCATTGCCCATATCGGTGCGGTCTCGCTGTTCAGCGGGCCAGTGGTGTTCCATGGCCGTACCTGGAACGCAAGCCTCGTCGGCAGTACGCCGGACCTCAAGGATGCCATGCGCCTGTCGGTGCGCGACGGGCGCTTCCTGTCGAGTTTCGATGCTGGGGAAACCTATGCGGTCGTCGGTGACCAGGTCGTTCAGGCCTTGAGCGTGCCCGGCGACCCGCTGCAACTGGGCGACCGGGTACGTATCAACGATTACCTGTTCCTGATCGTGGGCATTCTGCACAGCCAGCCCCGGGCAATGCTGATTCCCGTACAGGCCAACGAATCGCTGTTCGTCCCCGCCCCGGGCATGCGCCGGATCTACGCCAGCCCGCAAATCGGCAACGTGATCATCCGTGCCACCCCCGGCCAGGATATGGAACGCCTCGCCCAGGACTCAGCCGTGGCACTGCGAGCCCAGCTCACCGACCACGATGTCGACATTCAGGTGCCCCAGCAAATGATCGATGGCATGACCCGCCAAAGCCGGACCTTCGCCTACCTGCTGCTGGCCCTGGGCGCGATCTCCCTGGTGGGCGGCGGCGTCGGCGTGATGAACGTGATGCTGATGAACGTCTCGGAGCGGCGCCGGGAAATCGGGATTCGCATGGCCCTCGGGGCGCGCCAGCGCGACATTCGCAACCTGTTCCTGCTGGAAGCCGTGACCCTGACCGCCGTGGGTGCGGTATGCGGCGCGGTACTGGGCATGACCGCCGCGTACCTGTATGCCAGGCTGTCCGGCTGGCAGTTTTCCCTGGCGGTGGCCGCGCTGCCGCTCGGGGTCGGCAGCACGTTGCTGGTGGGGCTGTTTTTCGGGATCTATCCGGCGGTGTCGGCCTCGCGGCTGCAGCCGGTGGAGGCCCTGCGCGATGAATAAACGGCTGCTGTTGTTGACCGCCTTGGTAAGCCTGCACAGCGTGGCCGCCGACGTGGTGATTCGCCCCTCCGCACCCAGTACCACCCGCAGTGGCTATGAACGCAGCGTGTCGCTGAATGCCCAGTCCACCACCCTGACCCTGGGGGATGCGGTGTACCTGGGCCTGCGCAACAACCCGGCGATTCGCAGCGCGTACCTGCAACGGGTGGCGCAGAAATTCGACCTGCGGGTGGCTGAAGACACGTTCAACCCCAAGCTGACCCTGAACAGCTACTACCGCACGACTAAAGGCACTGAAGACAGCTCCCGCAACGCTAACCTCGCGCCTAATGCCACCTTGCTCGGTGAGTACGGCACGCGCCTGAGCATGAACTGGACCCAACAACTGAACAACGCCGATCGCGCCGGACGCTACCGCAGCGACGGCCTCGACCTGTCACTGATCCAACCGCTGATGCGCGGTGCCGGCTGGGACGCCACCACCGCCCCGCTGCGCCTGTCACGCCTGTCGGAACAGGCCAACCGCCTGAACCTCAAGGCCAACGTGGCGCAAACCATCAGCAACATCATCGCCACCTACCGCGAGTTGCTGCGGGCCCAGGAACAACTGAGCATCGTGCAGGACGCCCTCAAGCGCTCCGGCACCTTGCTTGAAGTGAACAAGGCACTGATCAGTGCCGGGCGCATGGCCGAGTTCGAGATTGTGCAGACCGAAGCCGATATCGCCACCCAGCAACTGGGGGTGGAAGAAGCCCAGAACCAACTGGACACCAGCCGCCTGGCCCTGCTGCGCCTGCTGGCCCTCGACCTGTCGACACCGATCCGCGCCACCGAGGCCCTTGAAGCCAGGCCCATGGACATCGATAAACGCCAGGCTTTCGTGCTGGCGCAGAACCAGCAGCCGGAATACCTCGCCACCCTGCTCGGCAGCCAGCAGGCCGACCTCAACCTGGTGATCGCCAAGGACTCCGGCCGCTGGCAAGTGGACCTGGTGGCCGGTGCCAACCAGATTCGGGCCGCCACCAATGACGATAACGGCTACAACAGCAATCGGCGCTGGGACAGCTACGCGGGCGTGCAGGTGCAGATTCCCATCGGCGACATCAGCACTCGCCAGGCCGAGGTGCACGCGCGGGTCGATGTGGAAAACCAGGAGATCATCATCGCCGACGCCCGCCAGCAACTGGAGCGCGACGTCAACGATGTGGTGCGCGACCTGGGCACTCGCTGGCGCCAGTATGAAATTTCCCAGCGGGCGGTAGAGTTGTCCAAGCGCAAGATCGAAATCGAACGGGAAAAACTCAGCGCCGGGCGCTCCACGAACTTCCAGGTATTGAGTTTCGAAACCGACCTGCGCAACGCCGAGAACTCGCGGCTCAATGCGCTGATTGCCTATTTGAACGCCCAGACTCAGCTCGACTTGACCTTGGGCATGACGCTGGAAAGTTGGGAAATCGCCCTCAATGACTACTAATAAGAAGCGCCTGTTGGGTGCCGTGTTGATTGTGCTGGTGGCTGGCGTCGGCATTTCGCTGCTCAGCCGTCAAAGCCCGGCCGCCAACCAGCCCGGCAACGCCGACCAGTGGCTGGCGGTGAAGGTCGACCCGCTGGTGCATCAGATCGGCCTGGTGGGCAAGATCGAGCCTGACACCACCATCACCCTCACCGCGCCGTTCGACGGTAATGTGCAGGCCAACCTGGTGGAACAGGGCCAGCGGGTCGAGGCCGGGCAGGTGCTGCTACGCATGGACCCGGCCACCCTCGAAGTGCAACTGCGCGACGCCCTCTCCGCCCAGCTCAAGGCCCGGCGCACGGTGCAGGAAATGCAGGACTGGGACAGCGGCCAGCAAGTCGGGCGCGCCCGCCGCACCCTGCGCACTGCCGAAATGACCGCCAGCAACACCCAGCGCAAACTCACCGAAAGCGAAAACCTGTTCAAGCGCGGCATCATCCCGCGCAACGAACTCGACGACCTGAAACAGCAGGCCACCCAGCAACAACTCGACCTGACGGCCGCCCGCGCTGAGCTGCAACAGACCGTTGAACAAGGCAAGGGCGAATACCGGCAGATCGCCGATATGGAGCTGACCAACGCCACGGTGAAATATGAAGCCCTGCGCACCCTGCTCGATGGCAAGGAGGTCAAGGCACCGTTCTCCGGCATTGTGGTGCCGGCGCCGGGCAGTAACTCATCGACCCAGGGCGGCGGGAGCAATAGCGCGCCGGTGCAGGCCGGGAGCAAGGTCAGCCAGGGCCAGGTGCTGTTTGGACTGGCGAATATCGAGAAACTGAAAATCGTCGCCAAGGTGTCGGAGCTGGACATCAACCAGTTGCACCAAGGGCAGGCGGTGGAGGTGATGGGCGACGGGTTTGATGGGGAACGGCTGACGGGATCGGTCAGCGTGGTCAGTGGCTTGGCGATTGCCAGCGACAGCCAGGGTAGCGCGCAGTTTCCGGTGACCCTGTCGATTCCCAAGCTGACCCCGCAACAGTTGCAACGGGTAAGGTTGGGGATGAGTGCGCGGTTGACCATTGTGACCTACAACAATGACCAGGCGATTGTCGTACCGGCCCAGGCGATCAGTCGCGGGGATGGGGTGATGACGGTGGAATATCGGGCAGCGATGGATAAACCGGTGGAGCGGGTGACGGTGACCACCGGGCAGTCGACGGCCCAGGGGGTTGAAGTGTTTGGGTTGAAGCCTGGGTTTGTGAAGGTCGGTCCATGAACCCGACCTGTAGGAGCTGGCTTGCCTGCGATAGCAATCTCTCAGTTGATAAAGATGCAGCGGACCCACCGCTATCGCAGGCAAGCCAGCTCCCACATTAGATTTAGAGGTGTGCCAACCTCGCGGCCAGCGCCTTGGCCTGAATCGCGACATCCGTCACTGCGGTACTTTCCCACCACATCCCGCGCAACGGCGGGCCCATGGCAAACAGCCGCCGGCTGACATTCCCGTGGGCATCCAGCACCGCCCCCGACACATCCGCCGCAATCCCCAACGCCAACGGCCCGGGCTGAATCAGCCCGCGCTTGAGCAACTGCCGGGGCAACGGCCGGGCCACGCGCCGCCAGTCATATTCAATCCCGCTGGAGTTGATCAGCGCTGCCCCCGACACCTGCACCACATCCTGCTCTCCACGATGACGCAGGCGGATCGTCACCTCACCTTGCGAAGGTACCAGCCCCTTGTACGAAGCCGCCCGGATCCGCAGCCGCCCTTCCCCATGCAACCGCGCCACCAACTCGGCACTCAACGGCGGCGAACGGTGGTGGTGGCTTTCCCACCAGGGCCGCACATGCCGCACGAACTGACGTTTCTCGCCCTCGCTGGCCTGGCTCCACAACCGCCCGATGTTGGCACGCACGGTGTCCAGCGGCGCTTGCCAGTCAATCCCCTGCTCCAGCGCGAGCCGGCATTGGCGCCGCACCTCCCGCAGCAATTGCCGGGGGCTGCGCAGGCTGTGGTCTTCTCCCAGGAAGTCGACCCAGGCCGGCGGCTGCCGACGGACATGGGGCAACAGGCCGTGGCGCGAAAAAATCTCGATGGGCCCGCGATGGCCGGCCTGTTCCAGGGACACCACGGCGTCCACCATGGTCAGCCCGGAACCGATGATCAGCACGGTAGATTGCGGGTCCAGTTGGGTCATGGCCGATACATCCCACGGGTCGACGGCAGCGGCATTCAAGCCGCTGGATTCGGTCTGTGGCGTGCGTGCCGCCGGGAACATGCCGGTGGCCAATACCGCACAGGCACCGCGCAGTTGCTGGCCGTCGCTCAAGGTCAGACGTGTGGCGTGTTCATCCACCTCAAGGTCTGTCACCTCGGCGCGAATGTGCTCGACGGTCGACGCGGAAATCGCCTTGGCCTCGGCCAGCCGCTGCTGCGCGTACAGGCCAAAAATCCCGCGGGGCGGAAACAGTTCGCTGATGGGCACGTGCTGCTGGTCCGACTCGGGCCAGCCGCCGCCGGCGATGTAGGCGGTCAGCCACTGGGTCAGGTCATCGGCGTTGTCCGGGTCGACGCTCATGCGCGCGGCGTTGCCGTTCAAGGTGTGCCCAAGCTCTACCGCACTGTAGGCCTCGCCGCGCCCCAGTTCCTGGCGCGGCTCGATCACCAGGATCTGCCGCGTGCCCGGCAGGCGCAGCAACTGCACCGCCAGCATCGTCCCGCTCAGGCCGCCGCCGACAATCAGCACATCGGCGTTGCGAATGGCGCTCGTCGCCTGTCCGCGTTCGGTTTCACTCATGAAATTGCGCCCTTACTGTCTGCCTGAATGGTTGTGGTAAAAATCGCCCCGTGCAGTATCCAGCACATCCACCCGGGACGCCTAGTTCAGCCCGACTGCGGGAAGCCCAGGCTCTGGCCGCTAATCAGCCATTGCTCCAGCACCGTCGCCAGGCCGCCTTGCCAATGGGTGCTTTCCCCGCTCCACAATTCGGTCTTGCCCGAAGGCTGCCACCAGCGACAGAGCCGTTGTGAGGTGTCCACAGGGTCGATCCGTCGCACCATCGCCAACGTCTGGAACCCAGGGGCATACGCGTGGGTAGGCCGGATGCGCCACACTTGTTGCTGCAGGGCAGCGGGCTCGAGGTCATCCGCCAGGGTCAGGATCTGGCCACCGATCACCTGGGCGGCCAGGGCCAGCAGCAATAGGCCGGGTTCGAAGGCACCGCTGAGGGCCAGCCGCGACTGCTCGGTAAAGCCCTGCTGACGCAAGCCATCAGCCAGGCGCTCGACATCCCGCAACGCATCGATCCAGCGCCAGGCATACCACTGGCCGTCACGCTTGTGGCGCAGGGCGCTGTGCAACGGGGTCACCTGTGCCCAATGGCGCAACTGCGCCAACGCCTCGGGCAACACCGTAACCCGTTCGGCGGGCCATTCCACATCCAGCGCAAGTTCAAGTTCATGCACGCTCATAGGGTGATGCTCCTATTGGTGAAACAAGCATGCGGTGGTCCGCTGGCCGGATTTATGTGGGCGGCGGTGGGACGGCTCGACTCGCTCGCGAAAACGGTGCGTCAGGCAACATCAATGCTGAATGTCAGTCCGCATTCGCGAGCAAGCCCGCTCCCACATTTGTTTTATGTACACCCGACAAATCACGATAGCTGGCCCCCGGATGGTTGTCCGCCAACCGCGCGCCGTCCCCAAACAATTTCTCCCGCAGGGTGCCCTGGGCATATTCGGTCTTGTACACGCCGCGCTTCTGCAACTCCGGCACCAGCAACTCGACCGCGTCGATAAAGGTCTCGTGGGTCAGTGCATAGGCCAGGTTGAAGCCGTCCACATCGGTCTCTTCAACCCATTCCTGCAACAGATCGGCCACGGTTTCCGGGCCGCCGACGAACAGCGGGCCGAAGCCGCCGATGCCGACCCAGTCTGCCAGTTCATTCGGGGTCCAGACCTTGTTCGGGTCGGCAGTGGAGAAGGCTTCCACCGCCGATTGAATGGCGTTGGTATGCACATGCTTGAGGGGTTCATCGGGCTTGAACTGGCTGAAGTCGATGCCGGTCCAGCCGGAGATCAGGGCCATCGCGCCTTCGTAGCTGACATAGGATTTGTATTCGTCGAACTTGGCCTTGGCCTTGGCATCGGTCTCGCCAACGATCACCGTCTGCAAGTTGAAGATCAGGATTTTCTTCGGGTCACGCCCCGCCTCGGCCGCACGGCGGCGGATATCGGCAACGGTTTTCTTCAGCAGCACTTTCGACGGTGCGGCAACGAACACGCATTCGGCCTGTTCGGCGGCGAACTGTTTGCCACGGCTCGACGCCCCGGCCTGGTACAGCACCGGCGTGCGTTGTGGCGACGGTTCGCACAGGTGAATGCCGGGCACCTGGAAGTGTTTGCCGACGTGGCGGATCTCGTGGATCTTGCTCGGGTCGCTGAAGATCCGCCGTTCGCGGTCGCGCAACACCGCGCCCTCTTCCCAGCTGCCTTCCCAGAGCTTGTAGCAAACCTCCAGGTATTCCTCGGCGTAGTCGTAGCGCGCATCGTGTTCGGTCTGGGCTTTCTGGCCGAGGTTCTTCGCGCCGCTTTCCAGGTACGAGGTGACGATGTTCCAGCCGACGCGGCCCTTGGTCAGGTGGTCGAGGGTGGAAAGGCGCCGGGCGAACGGGTACGGGTGTTCGAAGGACAGTGAAGCGGTGAGGCCAAAACCCAGGTGTTCGGTGACCAGCGCCATGGGTGCGATCAGCGACAGCGGGTCGTTGACCGGCACCTGGGTCGCCTGGCGAATCGCTGCGTCACCGTTGCCGTTATAGACGTCGTAGATGCCCAGCACGTCGGCGATGAACAGGCCGTCGAACTTGCCGCGCTCGAGAATTTTTGCCAGGTCGGTCCAATATTCCAGGTCCTTGTACTGCCATGAGCGGTCACGCGGGTGGGCCCACAGGCCCGGCGACTGGTGGCCGACACAGTTCATGTCGAAGGCATTCAAACGGATTTCACGAGGCATTAAACGTTACTCCGGGGGGCGACACCGTTGAGGTGGTAGTTGCCGACAATCTGGTATTTCCAGCGCAGGGGATCATCAAGGGTCGGCGGCAGCGCAGTACGCTGGCCGGTGAGTTCGAATTCGGCGTTGCTGACAGCGATGAGGGCCTCGGCAGCCGCTATCTGGGCTTCTGTGAGGGCCACCGGGCCTGGGTGGGTTTCGGCACGCTCAAACAAAGCAGCTGCTACCTCCACGCGAATCTGCAAATCGCCAAAGCGGCTGATCACGTAGGGGTCATCACTTTTCTCGACAAAGCGCCGGGTGCTTTCCAGCAGTTGGCGCGCCTGATTCAGTGCGGTCATGGATGCAGCTCCTCAGTTCCAGGCATGGCGTGCGGGCTTGACGCCGTTGAGCACGAAGTTGCCGATCAGGTGGTATTTCCAGCGGGCCGGGTCGTGCAGGGTGTGGGTACGTGCGTTGCGCCAGAAGCGGTCGAGGTTGTGCTTGCCGGACACCGAGCGGGTGCCGGCCAGTTCGAAGAGTTTGCTGCTGGCGAGCAAGGCGGTTTCCGCCGACAGCACTTTGGCCTGGGCGACGACCAACGAGGCATTGGCCACGGTGTCTTCGTTGGGGTTGGCCAGGGCCTGGTCGACGGCAATGCCGGCCTTGGCGAGGATCGCTTCGGTGCCGTGGACCCGCCATTCCAGGTCGCCGATGGCGGCGATGGTGAACGGGTCTTGCCAGCCGTGATCCTGCTGGCTGTCGATCCAGGGCCGGGCCTGGCGTGCATGAATCTTGGCTTGTTCCAGGGCCCCGAGGGCGATGCCGGTGTCGACGGCCGCCTGGATGATCTGCGAAATCGGGCCGTTGGCGGTGGGTTGGTCGAAGGCCTGGTGCGCGGGGATCACCGCACTCAGCGGCACCTTCACACCGTCGAGGGTCACGCCGCCGCTGGCGGTGGTGCGCTGGCCGAAGCCGTCCCAGCTGTCGATCACTTGCAGGCCCGGCGCGTCCCGTTCGACAAAGGCGATGAACGCCTGGTCTTTTTCGTTGACGCCCACCGTCGGCACGATATGGGCGAACAGTGCGCCGGTGCAGTAGAACTTCTCGCCGTTGATGTACGCACTGTCGCCGTCAAAGCGCACTTGTGTGTCAAACGTGCCGGCGTTCTTGCTCTTGGCTTCGGAGAAGGCATTGCCGAACCGATAGCCCAGCAGGACCTTGGCGAAGTAGTGCTGCTTTTGCTCCTCGCTGGCGGTTTGCAGGAGGATGTCGACGACGCCCAGGTGGTTCTGCGGAATCTGCCCCAGGGACGGGTCGGCGGCGGAGATCAGCTTGATCACCTCGGCCACCGTCACATAGGACACTTCCGCGCCGCCGTAGGCCTTGGGAATGGTGATGCCCCACAGGCCGCTGGCGGAAAATTCATCCAGCTCGGCCACCGGCAGGCGTCGCTCGCGGTCGCGCACGCCGGCGTCCACGGCAAAACGCTTGGCCAACTCGGTGGCAACCGCAATGGCCTCGGCGTCCGAACGGATGATGTGGGCAGGTTGTAGGGGTTGGGCTGACATGGGCCGACTCCAGGCTCCAGAGAGATACTGGAGTGATTGCAGGAGTCGTGCCCGAATGCAATGTGCAACGAAATCAGCGGGTTGCCGGTATATCAGGGAAATCGTTGGCGGGTCAAAACAGCAAAGTGTCCAACCACTGTTGCGCTGCCAACAGTTAAATCACCACGTTGCGCACAAACCGCACCGCCACGTCGCCGTCATTGCGATAGGCGTGAAGGTAGCGGCTGGCGAACATCAGGAACTCACCGGTGGCGACGTTTTTTTCCTCATCCCCCAGCACCAGCGTCAGGGTGCCTTCGAACACAAACAACTGCACGCTCCAACCCTCGGGGTCCGGTTCAGGCATGTAGCGATCGCCGGGCTCCAGGCGCATCTCCCATAGTTCCACTTCGCGACGCGCGGTGGCCTTGGCCAGCAGCACGGCTTTGCTGCCGGGGATGTCACCGGCCCAGGCCAGTTCGTTGATACGGCTGTGATCAGCGGCATCCGGGGCCTGGATCAAGTCGCTGAAGGCCACGTCCAGGGCTTCGGCCACCCGGTCGAGGGTCGACAGGCTGACGTTTTTCTCCCCCGCCTCGATTGCCACCAGCATGCGCCGGCTGACGCCGGATTTTTCGGACAGCGCCGTCTGGCTCAACTCAGCCGCATGGCGCAGGCGCCGAACGTTCTGGCTGACGTGTTGCAGGACCGAGGCCCGTTGCGGATTTTCTTTGTGCACTATATTGCTCACAGGGTGGGGTTGCGCAGTATACTGCCCAGCTTGCGGCGCATTGTGCGGTCCGCGCCCTTCCTGTGCAAGACCGAGCCGCCATGACCACCTCCCCATTGTTTTCCCGTTTCAGCAAAGCCGAATGTGTATTGGTGGTGATCACCATGTTTTGGGGCGGCACCTTTTTGCTGGTGCAGCACGCCATGGCGGTCAGCGGCCCGATGTTTTTCGTCGGCCTGCGTTTTGCTGCAGCGGCGCTCATCGTCGGGGCGTTCTCATTCCGCAGCCTGCGGAACCTGACGCTGTTTGAATTGAAGGCTGGCTGCTTTATCGGTGTGGCGATCATGTTCGGCTACGGTTTGCAGACCATTGGCTTGCAGACGATCCTGAGCAGCCAGTCGGCATTTATTACTGCGCTGTATGTGCCATTCGTGCCGCTGCTGCAATGGCTGGTACTGGGACGGCGGCCGGGGTTGATGCCGAGCATCGGCATCATGCTCGCCTTTACCGGGCTGATGCTGCTGACCGGCCCGGCCGGGGCATCATTGAATTTCAGCCCCGGTGAAATCGCCACGTTGATCGGTGCGGTAGCGATTGCCGCCGAGATCATCCTGATCAGCGCCTTTGCCGGGCAGGTGGATGTACGCCGGGTAACGGTGGTGCAACTGGCCACGGCGTCGGTGCTGTCGTTCCTGATGGTAGTGCCGATGGGCGAGGCGCTGCCGGGGTTTTCCTGGTTGCTGCTGTTCAGCGCGGTGGGCCTGGGGCTGACCAGCGCGGTGATTCAGGTGGCGATGAACTGGGCGCAGAAAAGCGTCTCGCCGACTCGCGCCACGCTGATTTATGCCGGGGAGCCGGTGTGGGCCGGCGTAGTCGGGCGGATTGCCGGGGAGCGCTTCCCGCCGATTGCCATGGTGGGCGCGGCGTTGATCGTGGCGGCGGTGATTGTCAGTGAGATGAAAACCCGCCGGCAGCGGCTCGCCGAGCCCCAGGCCGAACTGGAACATGAAAACCAGGGTTAAGCGGCCTCAGAGGCGCAACTCACCGTCCAGGTTAATGGCCTGCAGGAACGCCTCGTCATGGGACACCACGATCAGCGCGCCCTGGTACTGATTGAGCATTTGCTCCAGGGCAATCCGGCTGGGCAAATCCAGATGGTTGTCGGGTTCGTCCAGCAACAACAATTGCGGCGGATGCTCGGCGTAGAGCTGTGCGGCCAGGGCAATTTTCAGACGCTCGCCGCCGCTCAGTTGGCAGGTGTCGAGCATCGCGCGGTCAGCATCAATGCCCATTTGCGCCAGCCGTGTACGCGCTTCGCTTTGCGCCAGTAGCGGATTACTTTCGTAAAGCCATTGCACCGCCGTGCGCTCGGGGTGCTCCAGCCCGGCGTGTTGGTCCAGCCAGCCGATATGGCAACTGCGCGCCAACTCACCGGCAGCCACCGGCAACTGGCCGGCAATCACCCGCAGCAGGGTCGACTTGCCACTGCCATTGGCTCCCAGGATCGCCATGCGCGTCGGGCCGGTCAGGGTGAGATTGATCGGCGCCGGGCTGCCAAACGGCAACACCACGTCGTTCAACTGCAGCACCAGCTTGCCCTGGGGCACCACGCTTTCCGGCGACAGCATCATGCGCTGGATCTCGGGCGCACACCGCGCACGCGCCTCGGCGATCCGTTGCTGTTGCTGCTCACGCGCCAGCTGCTGGTTGAGGCGCAACTTGCCCTGGCTGTTTTCACTGCGCTCTTTCTGGGCGTTGGTGATCAGTTTGGTCTGGTTGCCATCCCGGGCCTGGCGGTCGCCCCGGGCATTGCGGCGCTGCTGACGCTCCATCTGGATAACCGCTTCACGCTGCTCACGTTTGGCGTGCGCGCGCTCCCCCTGCAACGCCGACTGGAACGCCTGCTGCTCTTGCTCCCGTGTCGCCGCGTAGTGGCTGTAGTTACCGCCGTACACCGCCAAGCCCTTGGGCGACAGTTCGACAATCTCGTCCATGTGCTCCAGCAGCCCGCGATCATGGCTGATCAGCACCAGGCCGCCGGGCCACCGATCAATCTGCTGGGCAAGCTTGTGCTGCTGATCAATGTCCAGGTGGTTGCTGGGCTCATCGAGGATCAACCAGTCTGCCCTCGACAACCAGGCGCCCAGCAAAGCAACGCGCTGGCGTTCGCCGCCACTGAGGGCCGCGGTTGGCGAGTCGGCAGTCAAGTGCCCCAGGCCGATTTGCTCCAGGGCCGCCGCCAGTCGAGGCGCGCAATCCCATTGATCAACGGCCAGTGCATGGTCGTGTTCGTCCACGCTGCCCTCGGCGATGCGCGCCAACGCCGCCAGCACTTGGTCGACACCCGCCAACGCCGCCACGCTGGGATAGTGTTCGGGCTCCAGCAGTTGCGTCACCGCGTACACACTGCCCTCGCGGCGCACATGCCCGCGGGTGGGCTGCAGGGTGCCCGCGAGCATTGCGCCCAGCAAGGACTTGCCAGTCCCGTTGGCCCCCACGAGGCCGGTCGCCCGGGCGCTGAAGGCATGGTTCAGGTTGTCGAACAGGCTGCGTCCATCCGGCAGGCTGCAGGCGACATGGTCAAGGTGGAGCAATCGCTGGGTCATCACACGTCCTTATGCAACAGGCTGAAAAAAACCTTTGAACAGCATACCTGTCCTGGATACGGGCACTGAAACAATGCCAAACAGCCTTTTTCAGCCTACCTTGTAGGATCCTGCCACATCTTGCCGTTTGGTGATCAAGATTCCGGCACGTATGATGCATCCCAAACTCCCGCAGATTAGAAGCCTATGTCCCTGATAGTTCTACTGCTTCTGCCTTTTATCGGCAGCTGTCTGGCGGCCTTGCTGCCGCACAACGCACGCAACACAGAGTCCCTGCTGGCCGGCCTTGTGGCCCTGGTCGGGACGGTTCAAGTCGCCCTGCTCTACCCCCAGATCGCCCATGGTGGCGTGATACGTGAAGAATTCATGTGGTTGCCCAGCCTCGGGCTGAACTTCGTATTGCGCATGGACGGTTTTGCCTGGTTGTTCTCGATGCTGGTGCTGGGCATCGGGACCCTGGTGTCGCTGTACGCCCGGTATTACATGTCGCCGGAAGACCCGGTGCCGCGCTTCTTCGCGTTTTTCCTGGCCTTCATGGGTGCGATGCTCGGCCTGGTGATCTCCGGCAACCTGATCCAGATCGTGTTTTTCTGGGAGCTCACCAGCCTGTTCTCGTTCCTGCTGATCGGCTACTGGCACCACCGCGCCGATGCCCGGCGTGGCGCCTATATGGCGCTGATGGTCACCGGCGCGGGCGGTTTGTGCCTGCTGGCGGGGGTGATGCTGCTCGGGCATATCGTCGGCAGCTACGACCTGGACCAGGTCCTGGCTGCCGGTGATCAGATCCGTGCCCATTCGTTGTACCCGATCATGCTCGCCCTGGTGCTGATCGGCGCCCTGAGCAAAAGCGCGCAATTCCCCTTCCACTTCTGGCTGCCCCACGCCATGGCTGCACCGACGCCGGTGTCGGCCTACCTGCACTCGGCAACGATGGTGAAGGCCGGCGTGTTCCTGCTGGCCCGCCTGTGGCCGTCGCTGTCCGGCAGCGAAGAGTGGTTCTGGATTGTCGGCGGTGCCGGTGCCATTACCCTGCTGCTCGGCGCTTATTGCGCCATGTTCCAGAACGATCTCAAAGGCCTGCTGGCCTACTCCACCATCAGCCACCTCGGGCTGATCACCTTGCTGCTGGGCCTCAACAGCCCGCTGGCCGCTGTCGCCGCCGTATTCCATATCCTTAACCACGCCACTTTCAAGGCGTCGCTGTTCATGGCGGCGGGGATCATCGACCACGAAAGCGGCACCCGTGACATCCGCAAGCTCAGCGGCCTGTTCAAGCTGATTCCGTTTACCGCCACCCTGGCGATGGTCGCCAGTGCGTCCATGGCCGGCGTGCCGCTGCTCAACGGTTTCCTGTCCAAGGAAATGTTCTTCGCCGAGACCGTGTTCATCTCCGCCACCGCCTGGGTGGAAATCGCCCTGCCGGTCATCGCGACTATCGCCGGTACCTTCAGCGTGGCCTATGCCCTGCGCTTTACCGTGGATGTGTTCTTCGGCCCTAAAGCCACCAACTTGCCTCACACCCCGCACGAGCCACCACGCTGGATGCGTGCGCCGGTGGAGTTGCTGGTGTTTACCTGCCTGCTGGTGGGGATTTTCCCGGCCCAGGTGGTCGGTTCGATCCTCGCCGCAGCGGCCCTGCCGGTGGTCGGCGGCGAACTGCCGGAATACAGCCTCGCCATCTGGCACGGCTGGAACGCGCCGATGATCATGAGCCTGGTGGCGATGTCCGGCGGCGTGGTGCTCTATCTGCTGCTGCGCAAGCAACTCAAGTTGGGCCGCTTCAAATACCCGCCGATCATCAGCTACTTCAATGGCAAGCGCGGCTTCGAGCGCTGCCTGGTGGTGATGATGCGCGGGGTGCGCAAGATCGAAAAACGCATCAGCACCAAACGCCTGCAAACCCAGCTGTTCCTGCTGGTGCTGGCGGCGGTGATCGCCGGGTTGATCCCGATGCTCTACAGCGGCATCAGTTGGGGCGACCGGCCGAAGATCCCGGGCTCCATCGTGTTCGTCACCCTGTGGCTGCTGGCAATCGCCTGCGCCCTGGGCGCCGCCTGGCAAGCCAAGTACCACCGGCTGGCAGCCCTGACCATGGTCAGCGTGTGCGGGATGGTGACCTGCGTGACCTTCGTCTGGTTCTCGGCGCCAGACCTGGCGCTGACGCAACTGGTGGTGGAAGTGGTCACCACCGTGCTGATCCTGCTGGGCCTGCGATGGCTGCCACGGCGGATCGAAGAAGTTTCCCCACTGCCCAGCTCGCTGCGCAAGGCACGCATCCGCCGCCTGCGGGACTTCCTGCTGTCCACCGTGGTCGGTGGCGGCATGGCGCTGCTCTCCTACGCGATGCTGACCCGCCAGACGCCCAACGACATCTCCTCCTTCTACCTCAGCCGTGCCCTGCCAGAAGGCGGTGGCAGCAATGTGGTGAACGTGATGCTGGTGGACTTCCGGGGCTTCGACACTCTCGGTGAAATCACCGTGCTCGGCGCCGTGGCGCTGACCGTCTACGCCCTGCTGCGCCGCTTCCGCCCGTCGAAGGAAAGCATGGAATTGCCCGCGCAACAGCGCCAACTGGCACCCGACGTGGCCACAGACCTGATCAACCCGCGCCAGGCCAGCGACACCGCCCTGGGCTTCATGATGGTGCCGGCGGTGCTGGTGCGCCTGCTGCTGCCGATTGCGCTGGTTGTCTCGTTCTACCTGTTCATGCGTGGGCACAACCAACCGGGCGGCGGGTTTGTCGCCGGCCTGGTGATGTCCGTCGCGTTCATCCTGCAATACATGGTCGCCGGTACCCAGTGGGTCGAGGCACAGATGAGCCTGCGGCCGATGCGCTGGATGGGCTTTGGCTTGTTGTCGGCAACCCTGACCGGGCTGGGCGCACTGCTCGCCGGCTACCCGTTCCTCACCACGCACACCTGGCACTTCAGCCTGCCGGTGCTGGGGGACATCCACGTCGCCAGCGCGCTGTTCTTCGACGTCGGTGTGTACGCCATGGTGGTCGGCTCGACCTTGCTGATGCTCACCGCCCTCGGCCACCAATCGGTGCGCGCCCATAAACCCAGTAACCAGGCGAAAGCCGTTGCCAGCCCAGGAGGAGCCGCCTGATGGAAGAAGTCATCGCAATTGCCATTGGGGTCCTGGCGGCCTCCGGCGTCTGGCTGATCCTGCGGCCACGGACGTTCCAGGTGGTGATGGGCCTGTGCCTGCTCTCCTACGGGGTCAACCTGTTCATCTTCAGCATGGGCAGCCTGTTTATCGGCAAGGAGCCGATCATCAAGGATGGCGTGCCGCAAGACTTGCTCAACTACACCGATCCGCTGCCCCAGGCCCTGGTGCTGACGGCAATCGTGATCAGCTTCGCCATGACCGCACTGTTCCTGGTGGTGCTGCTGGCATCCCGGGGCCTGACCGGCACTGACCATGTGGACGGCCGGGAGCCCAAGGAATGACCTGGATGAATCAACTGATCATCGCGCCGATCCTGCTGCCGTTGCTGACCGCCGCGCTGATGCTGATGCTCGGCGAGAAGCACCGCCCGCTCAAGGCGCGGATCAACCTGTTCTCCAGCATGGTGGGCCTGGGCATCGCCGTGCTGTTGCTGTACTGGACCCAGAAAGGCGGCCCCGGCTCCATCGGTGTGTACCTGCCGGGCAACTGGCAGGTGCCGTTCGGCATCGTGCTGGTGGTGGACCAACTCTCGGCGATGATGCTGGTGCTCACCGGGATCATTGGCGTCAGCGCCCTGCTGTTCGCCATGGCCCGTTGGGATCGGGCCGGCACCAGTTTCCATGCGCTGTTCCAGATTCAGCTGATGGGCCTGTATGGCGCCTTTCTGACCGCCGACCTGTTCAACCTGTTCGTGTTTTTCGAAGTGCTGCTGGCGGCGTCCTACGGCCTGATGCTCCACGGTTCCGGCCGGGCGCGGGTGTCGGCGGGGCTGCATTACATCTCGATCAACCTGCTGGCCTCGACCTTGTTCCTGATTGGCGCGGCGCTGATCTATGGCGTCACCGGTACCCTGAACTTTGCCGACCTGGCACTGAAAATCCCCCTGGTGCCGGAAGCCGATCGCGGCCTGCTGCATGCCGGTGCGGGCATCCTCGCCGTCGCCTTCCTGGCCAAGGCCGGAATGTGGCCGCTGAACTTCTGGCTGGCGCCTGCCTACTCCTCGGCCAGTGCGCCAGTGGCGGCGATGTTTGCGATCATGACCAAGGTCGGCGTGTACACCGTGCTGCGTCTGTGGAACCTGCTGTTCTCCGGCCAGGCGTGTGCCTCGGCACTGTTTGGCGGCGACTGGCTGATCTACGGCGGCATGGCAACCATCGTCTGCGCGGCGCTGGCGATGATCGCGGCGCAACGCCTGGAACGCATGGCCAGCCTGAGCATCCTGGTGTCCGCCGGGATCCTGCTGTCGGCGGTGGGTTTTGCCCAGCCAAGCCTGACCGCCGGGGCGCTGTTTTATCTGGTCAGCTCCACCCTGGCGCTGAGTGCGCTGTTCCTGCTGGCCGAATTGATCGAGCGTTCGCGCTCGGCCAACGACATGCCCCTGGACGACGAAATCGAAGCCCTGCCCAAGGCCATGGAATCCCTGCATCCACCGCCCGGCACCAACCTCGACGATGAACAGAAAGCCGTGGTCGGCCAGGTGATTCCCTGGACGGTGGCGTTCCTCGGCCTGAGTTTTATCGCCTGCGCCCTGCTGATCATCGGCATGCCGCCGCTGTCCGGGTTTATCGGCAAGCTCAGCCTGCTCAGCGCCTTGATCAACCCGATGGGCCTGGGCAATGCCATCGACGAACCGGTGCGTCCGGCCGCCTGGGGCCTGGTGGCACTGCTGATCTTCTCCGGCCTGGCTTCGCTGATCGCCTTCGCCCGCCTCGGCATCCAGCGTTTCTGGACCCCGGAAGAACGTCCATCGCCGCTGCTGCGCCGCTTCGAATGCGTGCCGATTTTCTTCCTGCTGGGCCTGAGCATCGCCCTGACGTTCAAGGCCGAGCCGCTGATGCGCTATACCCAGGCGGCCGCCGAGAGCCTGAACAACCCGGAACACTATGTGATGGCGGTCATGGCGACGCGTCCGGTGCCGAGCCCTGAAGCCAAGGCCGCCGCCCTGGAGGTGCAGCCATGAAGCGCCTGTTCCCTGCCCCGTGGCTGTCATTGGCATTGTGGTTGTTGTGGCTGGTGCTGAACCTGTCCGTCAGCCCCGGCAACCTGCTGCTGGGGGCAATCCTCGGCTTTGCCGCACCGCTGATGATGGCGCCGTTGCGCCCGCTGCCGATCCGCATCCGCCGCCCGGGGGTGATCATCCGGTTGTTCTTCCTGGTGGGGCGTGACGTGATCATCTCCAACCTCGCCGTGGCCTGGGGCATCCTGACCTGCGGCTCGCGCCCACCGCGTTCGCGCTTTATCAAGATCCCCCTGGACCTGCGGGATGCCAACGGCCTGGCCGTGCTGGCGATGATCACCAGCGTGACGCCGGGCACCGTATGGTCGGAACTGGCCCTGGACCGCAGCGTCCTGCTGATCCACGTGTTCGACCTGGATGACGAAGCGCAGTTTATCGAGCACTTCAAACACGCCTACGAACGGCCCCTGATGGAGATCTTCGAATGAGCGCCCTGCTCTCCAATGCGATCCTGTTCAGCCTGTTCCTGTTCTCCCTGGCCATGGTGCTGACCCTGGTGCGCCTGTTCAAAGGCCCGTCGGCCCAGGACCGGGTGCTGGCGCTGGATTACCTGTACATCCTGGCCATGCTGATGATGCTGGTGCTGGGTATTCGGTATGCCAGTGACACGTATTTTGAAGCGGCGCTGTTGATTGCGCTGTTTGGCTTTGTGGGGTCGTTTGCCCTGGCGAAATTCCTGCTGCGTGGGGAGGTGATCGAATGATCAATGTCGATGTGTTGCCGCTGTGGGTTGAAGTGATCGTCGCGGTATTGTTGGTGCTTAGCAGCCTGTTTGCGCTGATTGGGGCGATTGGGTTGTTGCGGATGAAAGACTTCTTCCAGCGCATGCACCCGCCGGCGTTGGCCTCGACCTTGGGCGCCTGGTGTGTGGCGCTGGCCTCGATCATCTACTTTTCGGTGCTCAAGTCCGGGCCGGTGTTGCACGGTTGGTTGATCCCGATCCTGCTGTCGATCACAGTGCCGGTGACCACATTGCTGCTGGCACGCACCGCGTTGTTCCGCAAGCGCATGGCCGGGGATGATGTGCCGGCTGAAGTCAGTAGCCGTCGCACTGACAGCGGCAGCTGATCCCCACAGGCGCCGCAGTGGTGAAATTCGTTCTCCAATAGAATCCTTAAAATAGAACCTCAATCGCTAATCCCGGTATCGGGATCACTTTATGAGGTTCTCCCCCATGGCATTCACTCCCCTTGTCCAGGCCCATCTCGACGCGTGGGTTGCCTGCGCCGCTGACTTCGGCCCATTTCTCACGGGCCAGGAAACCACCCTCACCCTCAATGAGCAGCGCAAGGCTTATGAGCAGGTGCTTTGTTCCCATCCGATTCCCGCCGGTGTCAGCTTTTGTGACGTCGATATGGGTGGCTTACCGGGCATGATGGTCGTGCCGGATGGGTTTGAGGGTGACCGGGTGCTGCTTTACATCCACGGCGGTGGTTATGTCGGCGGCAGCCCGCGGGGCTACCTGGGCCTTGCCG
The DNA here is from genome assembly GCF_013386485.1 of Pseudomonas sp. P7758. Lineage (NCBI taxonomy): Bacteria > Pseudomonadati > Pseudomonadota > Gammaproteobacteria > Pseudomonadales > Pseudomonadaceae > Pseudomonas > Pseudomonas sp. P7758. The sequence continues at coordinate 25,875 of NZ_JACARS010000048.1, forward strand.
GCCACTTCGCAAAACTGCTGGGTGCAAAAGTCTACCTGCCCGACTACCGCCTGGCGCCCGAGCATCCGTTCCCCGTACCTATTGATGACACGTTGCAGGCTTATCGCTGGCTGCTCGACCAGGGCAATGACCCCAGGTCCATCGTGTTCTCGGGCGATTCGGCCGGCGGCGCAATGGTGGTGTCGGTGATGGTCAAGGCCCGCAACGCAGGCCTGCCACTGCCCGCCGGGGGCGCCGCCTTGTCGCCGTGGGCCAACCTGGAACACACCGGCGCCTCCATCGACAACCGTGACGGCCTCGACCCGCAAGCCTCACGACTGGGGCTGACGCTGCTTGCAAAAGCGTTTCTCAATGGCGCGCTGCCGAATGATCCCGATGCATCGCCGGTGTTCGCGGACGTCCGGGGATTGCCGCCCATTCTGGTGCAGATCGGCGAAAACGAAGTCATGCTCAGCGACGCCATGCGCCTGGCCACCCACCTGGGGGAAAACCGGGTACGCGTGTCGCTGGAGGTTTGGCCCGGGATGTTTCATGTCTGGCATTTGTTTGCGGCAATCTTGCCCGAAGGCATGCAGGCCGTGGCGAATGCGGCGTTGTTTCTGGACCAGGCAATACGTGGCAGCCGTAGCGCTTGAGGGGTTGCCCAGAGCGCGGGAAAGGCAGCGCTCCTGCCGATAACTATCTGTCACCTGGGGCCCCACCGCCCCACCTACCTTTATCGGACAACGTATCCCGATACAGGTAATGATCATGTATACCCATTCCGATGCACTGACCACGCTGTTTGATTTGCTCAACTCGCTGAACGCGCTGATTTCACATTTGACGAGCCAGCAACAGGCAGCCAAACAGCGGGGCCTCGAGTTGTATCAACTCGGTGAATTCGAAGAGTGCGAAACCCATTTGACCATCTCTGCCTCGGCCGGCGATGCGCCGTCCCAATACGCCCTGGGCGAAGCCATCCGGCGCCGGGTCGGCAGTGTCGACCCCGAGGCCCAGGCGTGGTACCGCCTGGCCGCTGCCCAGGATCATGTGTACGCCCTGATGCGCCTGGGTGGCGAAACCAACCTGGCCAAGGCCAAGGCCCTCGCCCAGGCAGGTGCCGATGCTGGCGACGGCGCAGCGATGCTGCAGCTGTATGAACTGACCAAAGATCGCTCGTGGCTGAGAAAGGCAGGTGATGCCGGCTGCGCCGAGGCCTATTACATTGCGGCGCTGTTGTACGACAAAAACCCGGAGGCCAGTGACAACCGCGACTCCATGCTCAGGTATGCGGCCTTCAAGGGCTTCCCGCCAGCGATGAAGTGGCTGGCCAACATGCAGACCTACTACCGCAACCTCTCGTACCAGCGCATACACCTGGAAAAACGGCTGGCGCTGAATGACCTTGATGGCGTCATGACCTATGCCGGTGCGCTCGGCGGGTTCGATATCGATGAAAGTGGCACCAACCGCTATCACTACCCCGAGAACAAAATCCACGCCTATGGGCTCTACTGGCTGGTCATGGACAGTACCCGGCAAAACCCACGGCACGCCGATGCCGCAGGCTACCTGCAACAACTGGCCAGCGCGCTGACTGCCGAAGAAATGGAAACAGCCAAGGCGTATGGCCGCCAGTGGAAAACCGAGCACCCGGCGCTGTCGGAGTTCAGGTTGACCTACAGCGACCTGAAATGACCGGCGTCTGATGAAGGATTCGAGAGCACATCCGGCAGTTAAAGATTAATTAATCCAAAAACAGCTTGGCTAAGTATTTCCAGGCTGGTACGGTTTAGTGGATTATTTAATCCACTAAACTTCAGGCCTCCCCCATGACAGCTCACACCCCTCGCATCAACCACAAAGTCGCCCTGGTCACCGGCGGTTCCCGCGGTATCGGCGAAGCGATTGTCCGCCGGCTTGCAGCTGAAGGTGCAGCGGTCGCGTTTACCTATTCCTCCTCTGCCGACAAGGCGCAAGCGCTGGTTGGCCTGATCGAAAGCAAGGGCGGAAAAGCCTTGGCGATTCAGGCCGACAGCGCCGATGTGGCGGCAATAGATCGGGCGGTCGCGGCCACTGTCGAGCATTTCGGCGCCTTGAATATCCTGGTCAACAACGCCGGGATCCTGCTGATGGGCACCGTCGACACCTTCAGCCTGGAAGACTTCGACCGAATGTTTGCGGTCAATGTGCGGGCCACGTTTGCGGCGGCCAAGGCCAGCTCGGCGGTGATGCACGCGGGTGACCGAATAATCACCGTCGGCAGCGTGGTCGCCCAACGTTCGGGCTTCCCGGGCTCCAGCGTCTATAGCATGACGAAGTCGGCGATCGCCGGTATGATTCGCGGCCTGGCGATTGATTTCGCGCCGCGCGGCATCACCGTCAACAACGTGCAGCCGGGCCCCACCAGCACCGACATGAACCCGGCAGACGGGCCCCATGCGGACATGATCAAAAGCCTGATCCCCTTGGGCCGCGTAGGTACCGCCGACGATGTTGCCGGCATGGTTGCTTATCTCGCGTCCGAAGAAGCGGCATTTGTCACCGGCACAAGCATGACCATCGATGGCGGCTACCTGGCCTGAGCCTTCACCTGCAATTTCCCCCGAGGTAACCATGGCAAGACCCAGAGCATTCGACCGCGACCAGGTGCTGCGCGAGGCCATCCGGGTTTTCTGCGACAAGGGTTTTGCCGCGGCCTCGACTGAAGAACTGATGCAGGCCATGGGACTGAGCCGCCAGAGCATGTACAACACCTTTGGCGACAAACGTCAGTTGTACCTGCTGGCGATGGCCGAGTATCAGCGCACCGGCGTCGACGACTTGATCGAGCGCCTGAACCAGGGCCCGACCCCGCTGCAGGCACTGCACGACACCCTGCAATCCTTCGCCACCCGCGCCCTGCGGGAAGGAACGGCGGGTTGCATGGGCGTCAATGCCATCTGCGAGTTCGGCCTGGAAGATGATGAGATCAATCAACTCACCGCCCACAGCGCCGAACGCTTGCGCAATGCATTCGAACAGACGCTGGAGCGTGCGCAGGAACAAGGCGAATTGACCGTCGGCACCGATCGCTCGGGCGCGTGTGATTTTCTGATGGCCACCCTCAGCGGCATGAAAGTCGCCAGCAAGGGCGGCGCCACCACTGAGCAGCTGGAGCGCATTGCGGGTTTTGCACTGCGGGCGCTCAGCGCAAACGCGTGATCAGCCCACTACAGGATCGGCGCGCCAAATCGACCCAATCGTGGCATCCAATGGTCCAGGATCTGCGCTGACGCCAGGATATGGTGCGCATGCCCGATCAACAGCCGACGCGGCACGAACCCGATATAACGGGAGTCATCGCTGTTATCGCGATTGTCGCCCAGCATGAAGTAACTGTCGGCAGGCACCACCACCGGGCCGAAATTGCGCAGCGCCCGTACTGTCAGCATGAACTGCACCGTGCGCTGGCTGCTGTTCGCACGCTCCGTCACCTTGATCCCCGGAACTGTTTGGCCAGGCGCGATGGGCTCGCTGATGTCCTGCCCATTACTGTAGGTGGCCGGCGTACCGTTGACCCACAACACCTCGTCGCGCATTTCCAGGGTATCGCCGGGGATACCGACAATGCGTTTGATCAAGCGCGTGCCGTCCTTGGGCGAAGAGAACGTGACGACATCTCCGCGCTGGGGGTTATCCAGTCTCGCCAGGGAAATATCGGTGAGGGGCAATTTGAGGTCGTACGCGACGCGGTTGACCAGCACCACATCGCCCTCAAGTAACGTCGGGCGCATGGAACCGGACGGGATGGGATTCCAGTCAGCCAGGGAGGTGCGGAAAACCCCGAAGCACAGCCAGAAAATGATCGCGTAACGGTAGCGGATTAACCAACGGCGCATAGATCCTCGCAATACGAAAAGGCACACCGGCCTGCGCCGGGTACCCACGGTGATTTTTGGCAATGCTCGCTTATTGCATCGCAAGATTAAATTAACATTAGCGTTGCCGACCCATGACAGTCGATATTTTCAAGCACACGGAAAAGGAGTTTCACGCCCCATGGATAGCAAATGTTCGGTCTTTATCGCAGCCAGCGTCGACGGCTTTATTGCCCGGCCAGACGGTGATATCGAGTGGCTTCATCGCCCTGAGTACGAAGGCGCCGAATTGAACGGCGTGACCTATGAACACTTCATCGCCACCGTGGATGCGCTAGTGATGGGCCGCAAGACCCTGGAAAAAGTGTTGTCCTTTCCGGAGTGGCCCTATGAGGGCACGCCGGTCATAGCACTCTCTCACCAATCGGTTGAGCTACCTGCAGCTTTGAAGGGCAAGGTTGAGGTGGTGAGCCAGGATGTCACCAGCCTCGTGGCAGCGTTGGCCGAGCGCGGGATGAAACACCTGTATATCGACGGAGGCCAGACGATTCAGGCGTTTCTTGAGGCGGGTTTGATCGACGAGATGATCATCACGCGTATTCCGGTTGTGCTGGGCCAGGGGATCCCCTTGTTCAGCCAGTTGGGTGGCGAGCATGAGCTTCGGCATATCGGCACGTATGCGTCGGATAATGGGTTTGTTCAAAGCCGGTATGAGGTCGGTGGCAAGCGCTGATGCTCATTGAGTAATTGGGTTAAATCGAGGTGTCTGTATCGCAGGCAAGCCAGCTCCCACATTAAGCAGCTATGCGCTTGATCCTGAACCGGCCTGATCTGTCCTTGAATGTGTCAACTATGTCCCCGCACAGGCGTCCGGCCCGTGGTCCGCTGCAAGCGCGGTCGCCATAGCCGCCAATACCCGAATAACGGATAGACAGGCCAAAAAAAACGCCCCGAACCAGTCGGGGCGTTTTTCATTCAGCAATCACCAATCAAGCCTGATCAGCCAACCGCCACGTCGTCCCGCCCTTCCCGTCTTCCAACACCACACCCATCGCGGTCAGTTGGTCACGGATACGGTCAGACTCCGCCCAGTCCTTGTTGGCCCGGGCAGTCAAACGTGCCTGGATCAGCGCATCAACTTCAGCGGCATCCACACGCCCTTCAGCGCCCGCCTGCAGGAAGTCATCGGCTTCCATCTGCAATACGCCCAGCACGCTCGCCAGCTCTTTCAAACGTGCGGCAAGCCCCGCCGCTGCGTCGAGATCGCTCTCGCGCAGGCGGTTGATCTCGCGCACCATTTCAAACAGCACCGCGCAGGCTTCAGGCGTACCGAAGTCGTCGTTCATCACTTCGGTGAACCGCGCAACAAACGCTTCGCCGCCCGCAGGCGCCACGGAGGGCAGGCCTTTCAACGCGTGGTAGAAACGCTCCAGGGCGCCCTTGGCATCCTTGAGGTTGTCTTCCGAATAGTTGATCGCGCTGCGGTAATGGCTCGACACCAACAGGTAGCGCACCACTTCCGGGTGATACTTTTCCAGCACGTCGCGAATGGTGAAGAAGTTGTTCAAGGACTTGGACATCTTCTCGCCATTGATGCGAATCATGCCGCAGTGCATCCACGCGTTGGCGTAGGTCTTGCCGGTGGCCGCTTCGCTCTGGGCGATTTCGTTTTCGTGGTGCGGGAACTCAAGGTCGCTGCCGCCGCCATGAATGTCGAAGGTCTCGCCCAGGCAGCAGGTGGACATCACCGAGCATTCGATGTGCCAGCCCGGGCGCCCGGCGCCCCATGGCGACTCCCAGCTCGGCTCGCCGGGCTTGGTGCCTTTCCACAGGACGAAGTCCAGCGGGTCTTGCTTGGCTTCGTCGACTTCGATCCGCGCACCGATGCGCAGGTCTTCGATTTTCTTGCGCGACAGCTTGCCGTAGCCCATGAACTTGGCGACGCGGTAGTACACGTCGCCATTGCCCGGGGCGTAGGCGTAACCCTTGTCGATCAGGGTCTGGATCATCGCGTGCATGCCCGGGATATGGTCCGTGGCGCGCGGTTCCATGTCCGGCTTGAGGATGTTGAGGCGTGCCTCGTCCTCGTGCATCGCAGCAATCATGCGCTCGGTCAGCGCGTCGAACGACTCGCCGTTTTCGTTGGCGCGATTGATGATCTTGTCGTCGATGTCGGTGATGTTGCGCACATACGTCAGGTCATAACCGCTGAAACGCAACCAGCGGGTCACCAGGTCGAAGGCAACCATGCTGCGGCCGTGGCCGATGTGGCAGTAGTCGTACACGGTCATGCCGCACACGTACATGCGCACCTTGTTGCCATCCAGCGGCTTGAAGACTTCTTTGGTCTTGCTGAGTGTGTTGTAGATCGTTAGCACGACAGTTCCTTAAAACAGAATCACTGGCCCCACGAATCACGCAAGGTCACGGTACGGTTGAATACCGGAGCACCGGGTTTCGAGTCCTTGATATCCGCGCAGAAGTAACCTTCGCGCTCGAACTGGAAACGGTCTTCCGGCTGTGCGTCGCCAAGCGATGGCTCGGCACGACAACCCGTGAGAACTTGCAGCGAGTCAGGGTTGATGTTGTCCAGGAAACTGGCACTGTCTTCGGCCTTCTCGGGATTCGGCGAGCGGAACAGGCGATCGTACAGGCGCACTTCGCACTCGACGCTGGCCGCCGCCGGCACCCAGTGCACCACACCTTTGACCTTGCGGCCTTCCGGGTTCTTGCCCAGGGTGTCCGGGTCGTAGGAGCAACGCAGTTCGACGATGTTGCCATCGGCGTCCTTGATCGCTTCGTCGGCACGGATCACGTAGCTGCCGCGCAGGCGCACTTCGCCGTTCGGCTCCAGCCGCTTGTAGCCTTTTGGCGGCTCTTCCATGAAGTCATCGCGGTCGATGTAGATTTCACGGGCGAACGGCAGCTTGCGCACGCCGAGTTCTTCTTTCTGCGGATGACGTGGCAGTTCGAGGTTTTCGACCTGGCCTTCCGGGTAGTTGGTGATCACCACCTTCAACGGACGCAGCACGCACATGGCGCGCGGGGCGTTCGCGTCGAGGTCCTGACGGATGCTGAATTCGAGCATGCCGTAGTCGACCACGCCGTCGGAGCGGTTGGTGCCGACCATCTCGCAGAAATTGCGGATCGATGCCGGGGTGTATCCACGGCGGCGGAAGCCCGACAGCGTCGACATGCGCGGGTCGTCCCAGCCAAACACGTGCTTTTCATCGACCAGTTGCTTGAGCTTGCGCTTGCTGGTGATGGTGTAGTTCAGGTTCAGGCGGCTGAACTCGTACTGACGCGGGTGCGCCGGTACCGGCAGGCTGTCGAGGAACCATTCGTACAGAGGACGGTGGCTTTCGAACTCCAGGGTGCAGATGGAGTGGGTGATGCCTTCGATGGCGTCCGACTGACCGTGGGTGAAGTCGTAGTTCGGGTAGATGCACCACTTGTCACCGGTCTGGTGGTGATGGGCGTGGCGGATGCGGTACATGATCGGGTCGCGCAGGTTCATGTTCGGCGAGGCCATGTCGATCTTGGCACGCAGTACACGGGCGCCGTCCGGGAACTCACCGGCGCGCATGCGGTTGAACCAGTCCAGGTTCTCTTCCACCGAACGGTCGCGGAACGGGCTGTTCTTGCCCGGCTCGGTCAGGGTGCCACGGTATTCCTTGGCTTGCTCCGGGGTCAGGTCGTCTACGTAGGCCTTGCCGGCCTTGATCAACTCGACGGCCCAGTCGAACAACTGGTCGAAATACTTGGAGGCATAGCGCACTTCACCGGACCATTCGAAGCCCAGCCACTTGATGTCGCTCTCGATGGCGTCGATGTATTCCTGGTCTTCCTTGGCCGGGTTGGTGTCGTCGAAACGCAGGTGCGTGACGCCACCGAACTCCTGGGCCAGGCCGAAGTTCACACAGATCGACTTGGCGTGGCCGATGTGCAGGTAACCGTTGGGCTCAGGCGGGAAGCGGGTGACGATCTGCGTGTGCTTGCCCGAATCCAGGTCCGCCTGGATGATCGGGCGCAGGAAATTGACCGGGACGGCAGGTCCGGCCTTGGAATTCGAGGTAGGGTCGACAGTGGGCTTGCTCATAGGATCCTTGAACAGACGAAGTACTTGGCCGGGTGAGGCCGACAAACAAAGGGCTTATCATAGCCGATGCTGTCAAGGCCCTGACAGAGCGTGGCCAAAAACTGCTGCATTTATTGCATGGGCGGTAAAAAACCACCTCGAAATTCCCGCAGGTCACGCTAAACTGCGCGCCTTGGCTGCCGTTTTTGCCAAGCAGGTAAGGCGCAAAACGCCCAAACCCACGAATTCCTTGAAAGAGTAGTGAACATGACTCAAGTCAAACTGACCACCAACCACGGTGACATCGTCATCGAGCTGAACGCCGAGAAAGCGCCGATCACCGTCGCCAACTTCATCGAGTACGTTAAAGCCGGCCACTACGAAAACACTGTTTTCCACCGTGTCATCGGCAACTTCATGGTCCAGGGCGGCGGTTTCGAGCCTGGCATGAAAGAAAAGAAAGACAAGCGTCCAAGCATCCAGAACGAAGCGGACAACGGCCTTTCCAACGACAAGTACACCGTCGCCATGGCCCGTACCATGGAGCCGCATTCGGCCTCCGCGCAGTTCTTCATCAACGTCGCCGACAACACCTTCCTGAACCACAGCGGCAAGAACGTGCAGGGCTGGGGCTACGCGGTATTCGGTAAAGTCACCGAAGGCCAGGACGTTGTCGACAAGATCAAGGGTGTGCAAACCACCGGCAAGGCAGGTCACCAGGACGTTCCGGTAGAAGACGTTATCGTCGAGAAAGCCGAGATCGTTGAGTGATATTGCTGATTTCAGATTTGCATCTGGAAGAGGAGCGCCCGGACATAACCCGGGCGTTTCTGGATTTACTGCACGGCCGCGCCCGTTCTGCCCAAGCGTTGTACATTCTGGGGGACTTCTTTGAAGCCTGGATTGGCGACGATGGGATGACGCCCTTCCAGCGTTCGATTTGCCAGGCTCTGCGCGAGCTGAGCGACAGCGGCACCCAGATTTTCATCATGCATGGCAACCGGGATTTCCTGATCGGCAAGGCGTTCTGCAAAGCCGCAGGCGCAACCTTGCTCAAGGACCCGAGTGTGGTGCAACTCGCAGGCGAGCCCGTGCTGTTGATGCACGGCGACAGCCTGTGTACCCGCGACCTTGGCTATATGAAGCTGCGGCGCATCCTGCGTAACCCCATCACGCTGTTCATCCTGCGCCACCTGCCCTTGCGCACGCGGCACAAGCTGGCGCGCAAGCTGCGCAGTGAAAGCCGCGCGCAGACGCGGATGAAGACCAACGACATTGTCGATGTAACGCCCGAGGAAGTGCCGAGGGTGATGCAGCAGTTCGGCGTGCGTACGTTGGTGCATGGCCACACCCACCGCCCGGCGATTCACAAGTTGCAGATTGGCGAGCAAGCGGCCAAGCGCATTGTGCTGGGGGATTGGGACAAGCAAGGGTGGGCGTTGCAGGTGGATGAGCAAGGGTTTCAACTGGCGGCGTTTGACTTCGTCAATCCGCAGTTGGCACTGCCCGGCGCTTGACCCAGATCGTTCCCACGCTCTGCGCGGGAATGCATCCTGTGACGCTCTGCGTCACGACCTTCAAAAGCGGACGCAGAGCGTCCAGAGCGGCGTTCCCACGCAGAGCGTGGGAACGATCATCAAAGCGGCATTCCCACGCGGAGCGTGGGAATGATCATGGATTGAGGCTTAGTGGCCAGAAGCCTCCGGCCCCGCCTTCGCTGCAAACGGCGGTTTCGCCAGCCATACAATCACGATCAACGCCATGAACATCCAGCCCAGCAACGTGAAGTAATCCACGGTGGACATCATGTACGCCTGGCTCGTCAGTATCTGGTCCAACTGCGCATACGCCTTGTGCCCTGCCCCGCCGAGCGCCTGCAAGGCGTCCCGGGTGGCCGAGTCGTAGGTGGTCATGTTTTCGCTCATGTAGGCATGGTGCTGGTCCGCCCGGCGAATCCAGATCCAGGTGGTCAACGAGGCCGCAAAGCTGCCGCCCAGGGTCCGCAGGAAGGTCGCCAGGCCAGCGCCGTCGGCGATTTGCGCCGGCGGCAGGTCGGACATCAGGATGCTCAAGGTCGGCATGAAGAACAGCGCTACGCCGATCCCCATGAACAACTGCACCAGGGCGATGTGCGTGAAGTCCACTTCATTGGTAAACCCGGCGCGCATGAAGCAACTCAAGCCAATCGCCAGGAACGCCAGCCCGGCCAGCAGGCGCAGGTCGAACTTGTGCGCATATTTGCCCACGAACGGCGACATCAACACCGGCAGAATCCCGATCGGCGCCACCGCCAGGCCCGCCCAGGTGGCGGTGTAGCCCATCTGGGTTTGCAGCCATTGCGGCAGGATCAGGTTGATCCCGAAGAAACCCGCGTACCCGAGTACCAACACAATCGTGCCGATGCGAAAGTTGCGATAGGCGAACAGCCGCAGGTTGACCACCGGGTGCTCGTCGGTCATTTCCCAGATCACGAACACCGCCAGGGCGACAGCCGAGATCACCGCGCCGATGATGATGAAGTTCGACTCGAACCAGTCCAGGTCGTTGCCCTTGTCGAGGATGATCTGCAAGGCGCCGACGCCGACGATCAGGCTCAGCAAGCCGACGTAGTCCATCGGTTGGTAGCTGGTGACCACCGGGCGTTTCTTCAGTTGCGAGCGCACCACCATCACGGCAAAGATGCCGATGGGTACGTTGATAAAGAAGATCCACGGCCAGCTGTAGCTGTCGGTAATCCAGCCGCCGAGGATCGGCCCGGCAATCGGCGCCACCACCGTGACCATCGCCAGCAACGCCAGGGCCATGCCACGCCTGGCGGGGGGATAGACCGCGATGAGCAGCGTCTGGGTCATCGGGTACAACGGGCCGGCAACCAGGCCTTGCAATACCCGAAAGCCGATCAGCTCGGGCATCGAGGTGGAAATACCGCAGAGAAACGAGGCCAGCACAAACAGGATGGTGGCCCACAGAAACAGCTTCACCTCGCCGAAGCGACGGCTCAGCCAACCGGTGAGCGGCAGCGCGATGGCGTTGCTCACGGCAAACGAGGTGATGACCCAGGTGCCCTGCTCCGAACTCACGCCGAGGTTGCCGGAAATCGTCGGCAATGCCACGTTGGCGATGGTGGTGTCGAGCACCTGCATGAAGGTCGCCAGGGACAGGCCGATGGTGGCCATCAGCAAGCTGGGCGGCGTGAAGGAGGCGTTAGCGTTACTCATCGCGAATCCTGTGCAACATGATTGGCGCTACGGCCGCCGGGGCCGCAGCTGATGGATTGGCGAATCAGCGCTGGGCAGCCTTGGGAGCGGCGACGCTGTTGTCATGGATCAATTGGGTGATCATCGCATCGGCTTCGGCCAACTGGCGGTCGTAAACGTTGGTGGTGAACGACGCCTTCTGCGGCGCCTGCTGGGCCAGTACCGGGCCGCTCTGGTCGTGCAGGTCGACGTTGACCACGGTGGACAAGCCCACCCGCAGCGGGTGCTTGGCCAACTCATCGGCGTTCACATGGATACGCACCGGCACCCGTTGCACGATCTTGATCCAGTTACCGGTGGCGTTCTGCGCCGGCAGCAAGGCAAACGCGCTGCCCGTGCCCGCGCCGAGGCTGTCGACGGTGCCACTGAATTTCACGTCGCTGCCGTAGATGTCGGATTCGATATCCACCGGCTGGCCGATACGCATATTGCGCAGCTGGGTTTCCTTGAAGTTGGCGTCGATCCACAGTTGATCCAGCGGAATCACGGCCATCAGTGCAGTACCCGGCTGGACCCGCTGGCCCAGTTGCACGGTACGCTTGGCCACATAGCCGGTCACCGGTGCGATCAGGGTGCTGCGGGCGTTGGTCAGGTAAGCCTGGCGCAACTGTGCGGCGGCAGCCTGCACGTCCGGGTGGGACGAAATCACCGTGTCATCCACCAGGGCGCTGCTGGTCTTGAACTGTTGCTGCACGTTGGCCAGGGCGTTTTGCGCCGAGGTCAGGTCGTCACGGGCGTGGGACAGTTCTTCCTGGGAAATCGCCCCGCCGGCAGCGAGGTTCTTGCGTCGGTTGTAGTTGTCCTGGGCCTTTTGCACGTTGGCTTGTTGCGCCAGCACCTGGGCTTTCATGCCATCGACGTTGCTGTACAAACCACGCACCTGGCGCACGGTGCGGGCCAGGTTGGCCTGGGCACTTTGCAGGCCGACGGCCGCGTCGTTGGGGTCGAAGTTGATCAGCACCTGGCCTTCATGCACCAGGTCGCCGTCGTCGGCGCCGATGCTCACCACGGTGCCGGTCACCAGCGGGGTGATTTCCACCACGTTGCCATTGACGTAGGCGTCGTCGGTGCTTTCGCTGAAGCGGCCATACAATTCGTACCAACCCCACACGCCCAGGGCGCCGAGGATGACGATCAGCGCCAGCACAAACAGCATGACTTTGCGTTTGCGCGGGTTGCTGTTGTTGGGTTGTTCAGCCTTGTTTGTTTCAGGAGCGTTGTTGCTGGTTTCGGCAGTGGCCATGACAAGTACCTTGAATTATTCAGTGCGCGTGGCTGGGGTGGTCGAGGCCACGTTATCGGCGTGGAAACCGCCGCCCAGGGCCTGCATCAGTTGAATCGAAAGATCGATTTGCTCGGCATTCAGGGTGGCCAACTGACGCTGGGCCTGGAGCAGTTGCTGTTCGATGCTGAGCACGTCCAGGTAATTGCCGATACCTGAGCTGTAACGCTGGACGCCGGTGTCGTAGGACTGCTGGGCAATGTCAGCGGCGTGTTGCTGGGCCTGGATCTGGCGGCCGGTCTCGCGCAATTGCGAGAGTGTGTTGCCGATATCGCCCAAGGCTTGCACCAGGGTTTTGTTGTACTGGGCCACGGCCAGGTCGTAGTCGGCGTCGCGAGCGTCGAGGTCGGCGCGCAGGCGGCCGCCGTCGAAGATCGGCAGCGAGACGGTCGGCGCAATGCTGAAGAAGCGGCTGGCCGAACCAAACATCGCATCCCCCAGCAACGACTCGGCCCCGGCGCTCGCGCTCAGGTTGAGGTTGGGGTAGAAACGGGTCTTGCTGGCCGCGATGTTCTTGCTCGCCGCCTCCACCCGCCAGCGTGCGGCGATCAGGTCCGGGCGACGGCCCACCAGCTCGGCAGGCAACACCGAAGGCACCGCAACCGCGCTCGGCTTGAGCACGTTGGGGCGTACCAGTTCGCTGCCACGGTCCGGGCCTTTGCCGAGCAACACCGCGAGGGCGATCTTCGCGCTCTGCAGTTGCTTTTCCGCATCGATCAGTTGCGACTGGGAGCTGGCTTCCAGGCTTTCGGTTTGCTGGTACTGGTACTGGCTGTCGATCCCGGAATTCAGGCGACGCTGGCCCAGGTCGAGCATCTGCCGGGTGCGCTTGAGGTCATCATTGGCCAGGTCACGCACGATATGGGCCTGGCCCAGGTCGCTGTAGGCCTTGGCGACGTTGGCCGCCAGGGTCAGGCGCGCGGCCTGTTGGTCGACTTCGGCGGCGCGGGCCTGGCCCAGCGCGGCTTCCCAGGCGGCGCGCTGGCCGCCCCACAGGTCAAAGTTGTAATTGAAGCTGGCACCGATGTTACGCACGGTGGCGTAGGCATCGCCCTGGCCCAACGGGTCCTGGTCCTTGGCCAGGCGCGAACGGCTGACACCGGCGCTGGCATCCAGGGTTGGCATGCGCTCGGCGTCGGCAGCATAGGCAGCGGCTTCGGCCTGGTGGGCGCGGGCGCTGGCCACTTGCATGTCGGGGCTGTTCTGCAGGGCTTCCTGGATCAGGCCGTCGAGCTGTGGATCGCCAAGGCCTTTCCACCAGTCGGCGGTGGGCCAGGCGGCGGTGGACAGGGTCACGCCGCTGAGGGATTTGCCGGTTTGCAGGTTATTGGCTTCGAGGCGTTTGCCTTCTGTGTTCAAGCCGCTGAAATTGGCACAACCGGCCATAGTCATGGCCACCAGCACAAGGCTGAGGCCGGCACGCAAGGAGCGATTGTTCATGCACTACCTACCCGCTGAATGGTGATGGGGTCACCCGCAGCTATCAGAATTTTCTTCAGGATTTTTTCCAGGGTTTGCAATTCACCCGGCTCCAGGGCGCCCGCCAACTGGTTCAGGGCCTGGGCACCGATGTGCGGCAGCATGTCGGCCACGCGCTGGCCTTCGGCGGTCAGCACCAACTGCACCTGGCGCCGGTCCTGCTCGGAACGCTTGCGCGCCAGCAGGTCCTTTTGTTCCAGGCGGTCGAGCATGCGGGTCATGGAGCCGCTGTCCAACGACAGGTTGCGGCACAGCTCGGCGGGGGTGTCGACGCCGTACTGGGCCATGATGATCAACACCTTGAACTGCGCGGCCGTGATGCCGTGGGGTTCCATGTGGGTGTCGATGATCTTGTCTTTGAGCAGCGCAGCCCGGCCCAGCAGCAGGCCGAGGTGGCAGTTGTGGAAGTTTTCGGGGGTGAAGTGCTTCATCGTGACCAGCCTATTAACTGCCTAAGCAGTGAATGTGTGACACGATGTTACTGCCTAGGCAGCGAATGTCAAACGAATAGTTAGGTTGCTTACTAATTAGCGGATAAATGGTGGGAGCCAGGCTCCCACCATTACCGTGGACGGATCAGAAATCGCGCTTGTAGAAAATATCCAGGGAGCTGGCCACGCCGCTGGCCACTTCCAGGTACACCTTCTTGCTCAGCAAATAGCGCAAGGCGATGGTGTTGGCCGGCTCGAACACCCCAACGCCATAACGCAGGCTGAGCTTCTCGGAGATCTTGCCGCTGGCCACCACGGCGGTGTTGTTGCCGCTGCCCTGGGTGTCCAGTTCAAAGTCCTGGATGCCCAGGTTCTTGGCGATGTCCGACGTGACCCCGGCACTGCCCATCAACCCAAGACCCAGCGCCGCTTCGGCCAGCATGTTGTTGTCCTCACCGTTGGTGGTGCGCGAACGCCCCAACACCAGGTACGACAATGCATCCTCTTGGGCCATGGCCGGCTCCGAGAAAATTTGCGTAGTCGGCTGCTCGGCACTGCCGCTCAGACGAATACCGGCGGTGACGGTCCGGGACGGCTCGGTGGTGATCCGCACCGCTTCGATATCCAGGAACGGCTGGTCAATCGGCCCGGCAAACAACAATCGCGCGCGGCGCACAGTCAGGCGTTGGCCGTAGGCCCGGTAGCGGCCGTCGTTGAGCCACAGTTCACCACGGGTGTCCATGTTGTCGCCGATGTGCACATGGCCTTGCAGGTTGGCGGTAAGGCCAAACCCGGCGAAGCTCAGCTTGTCCTTGCCTACCTCCACATCGATGTCCATCGCCATGGCCATCGGCGGCTTGCCCTCTTCGGTCTGGCTGCCGACGATCACCGTGTCATCCGAGACCTTGACCGTCGATGGGGGCAATTCCCGCACGGTGATCTCGCCCTTGGGAATCTGCACCTTGCCGGAGATCGCCAGCTTGTCGTTCTTCATGCTGATCTTCAGGTCAGGCGCCACCTCCAGGGCCGCGTACGGTTCCACGGTGACCGGCAGTTGCGTGCCTTGCAGCGCGATATCCACCGCCAGGGCCTGGCCCCAGTCGATCTGCCCCTTGATAGTGCCCTGCCCGGCCTTGCCGCTGCGCCAGCCGCCATTGAGCTGCACGCTTTCGCCGGCAATCAACGCCTGGATATTCAGGCCTTCAATGCTGGTGGGCAGTTCCGGGCCGGAGATTTCACCCCCCACCAGGTTGATGCTGCCGTTGACCTGAGGCGCCAGCAGGCTGCCGCCAATTCGCCCGTTACCGTTGAGCTTGCCGTTGAGCTTCTCGACCATGGGTACAAAGGGGCGGGCCACCGCGAGGTCGAGGCCGGTCAGGGTGAAGTTGCCGGTGATCGGCTTGTTCTTTGCCAGCGGATTGAGCTGCGCCTGCAACAGCAACTCGCCGAGCTTGCCGCCACGGAAATTGAGCTGGGTGTCGATGCGCGTGGGGTTGAGGGTGGTTTCCAGCTTCAGCGTGTCATAGGGGAAATCCAGCCACTGGTCTTTGTCCTTGACCCGCAGGGTGCCACCGCTGGCGTCCACCGAGACCACACCTTTAGGGCCGCTGGCCGGCAGGTCGAGTTGCACGTCGGCATTGAGCTTGCCCTGCCAGGCGAAATCCTTGGGCAACCACTGCGCGAGGCTGTCGATCGGGAACTGTTTGAGGTGGTAACGCAGCTTCGGCTCGGGCATCAGGCGCTGGTCTTCGCCGCACAGGCTCGCCGGGCCGGAGACCCAGCAGTGCGCCGCAAAGGTCAGCTTGCCATCGGCCAGGCGCTCGATCTTCGCCGGCGCTTGCAGCTTCCAGTCCTGGCCACCGGCTTGCACATCGCCGCTGGCCAGGCGCCCGCGCCAGTTGCCTTTGTCGAGGTTGCCGTCCAGGGCCAGGGCCAGCTTGAGCAACGGGCCGGCCAGGTCGAGCTGGACTTTCTGGCTTTTGATATCGCCCTGGGCGCTGGCACTGAAGGTGCCGAGCTGGGTTTCACCGGCCTGGATGCCACTGCCTTTCAGGTCGACTTTGGCGCGCTGGGCATTATCCAGGTTCGCGTCCAGGGTCAGGTTTTGCAGGCGGTTATCTTCAAACGCCAGTTGCTGGCCAACCAGGTTGAGCTTGCCTTGCGGCGCTTTCAGGGTGCCGGCGACGTCGAGGCGACCATTCATCTGCCCGCGCAGTTGCGGCCAGAGCTGGGCGAGGCGCGTCAGCTTGATGTCGATCTGCCCGGCAAGGCGCTGTTGCAGGCTGCCGCTGCCATAGATGCGGTTGTCGCCGAGGCGAATGTCCAGGGTGCCGAGGGTCCATTGCTCGCCTGCGCCTTCGGCCTTGGCCTGGAGCACGGCAGGTTGGCCACGCAGACGGCCCTTGAGGTCGAGGTCGGCATTGAGCTTGAGTTGCTCGTTCTTCATTTCGCCCTTGCTGCGCAACGGGCCCGCGAGGGTGCCGGGCAACTCCGCGACCCAATACGCCGGGTTGATCGCCGACAGGTCCAGCGCCGTGTCCCAGGCGATGCCATCGGCAAATTGCAGGTTCAGGTGGCCTTCGGCCTTGCCCTGACCAGCCGCGAGTTTCAACTCGGGGAGGAACACTTGCTTGAGGTCGCCACTGAACGGGCTGGCCAGGCTGAACTTGCCCGCAGGGCCGTCGAGGTCGGCCTTGAAGTTGCCCAGATAGTTGCCGTCCTTGTAGGAAACTTCACCATTGAAGGTACGCAAGGCCACCTGGGGTTCGTCGATCACGGGGTACAGGCGATGCCACGGGAAATCCAGCCAGTCGATTTTCGCGTCGGCGCTGAAGCCTTGCTGCCAGTCCAGATTGGCACTGAGCTTGAGGCTTTGTTTGTCACCGGCATTCAAATCCAGCCCGGCGATCTGCGCGCCCTTGGCGTCGACCTTGCCTTGCAGCAGCAGGTCCACCGGGCCTTTTTCCGCGGGCAGTACGGCTTTGCCCAGCAACTGGTAACCGTTGCTCAGGTCGCCCTTGGCGGTCAGGTCCAGCTGATTGAGTTGCAGGGTATCGGGCAAATCGGCGCTGGGTTTGAAGCCGTCGGCGGTGATGTGCAACTGCGCCGGCAGGTTTTCCACCAGCGGTTGCAATTCGCCGCTGAGCTTGGCCGGCAGGTAGCCGCTGCTGTCGGCGTCGAGCTTGAGGGTCTTGAGCAAATCGCCATCGACCTTGAGCGCCAGTGTCCAGGGCGCGCCGCCCGGGGCGTAAGGCAGGCTCAGGTTGCCGCTGGCGGCCAGCGGCCAGTTGCCGGTGGGTTGCAGCAGGCCGGACAGGTCAAGGACCAAACCGTCCCGTTGCAGGTGCACCGAATCGATCTGCATCCCGGCGGCAGTCCAGTGCGCCGCCAGCTGCAGGCCCTGGAGCTCTTCGCTGCCATTGAACAGCAGGCTGCCAACGCGGATGTCACCCAACTGAAGGGCGACCGGCAGTTTCAGGTCCGGCAGGGTAATCGGGCCGCTGCGTTCTTCGGTGCCGGGTGGAAATTGCAGGCTCACCTGCTCCACATCCAGTTGGTTGATGCACAAGGTCATGCGCATCAAACACGCGGGCGACCAGTCGAACTTTGGCGCCTGAAGCTCCACGCGGCTGCTGTCCTGCTGCCATAACAGATGGTCGGCACTCCACTGCCCGCCCAGGCGACCCTGGAAATTCTCCACGGTCAAACCCGGCACCTGGCCCAGCACCCACCGGCTGCCGGCTTGGGTACCCAGCACCGTCCACAGTGCCAGCACTATCACCGCGAGGACCGCCAGAATGGCCAGCCCCGCTATTTTCAAACCACGCATCACAGCTCAGGCCCCATGGAAAAGTGCAAACGAATGCCGCCCGGATCTTCGAGGGCATGGGCCAGGTCGAGGCGGATCGGGCCAACCGGCGACACCCAGCGCACACCCACACCCACGCCGGTTTTCAGGCTTGGCATTTCCAGGGTGTTGAACGAGTTGCCTTGGTCGATAAAGGTCGCGATCCGCCATTTTTCGGCGATGGAATATTGGTACTCGGCGCTCAGGGCCACCATGTAGCGGCCACCGATGCGGTCGCCGCGATCATTTTCCGGGGACAGGGTCTGGTACTCGTAACCCCGCACGCTCTGGTCGCCACCGGCAAAAAAGCGTAACGACGGTGGCACGGATTTGTAGCCGTTGGTGGCACTGCCACCAAACTGCGCCCTCGCCAGGAAGCGGTGGTTGTCCCACAGGGTGGTCAAGCCCTTGATGGTCGCCGTGCCGTAAAGCAGGTTGGTGTCGGAACCCAGGCCTTCCTTGGCGACCTTGGCGTCGAACAGCAGGCGATAGCCATTGTGCGGGTCGATGCGGTTGTCGCTGCGCAGGTAGGAATAACTGATGCCGGGCATCAGCAGCGTACTCAGGCCCGAGTCGTTGCCCAGGCGATATTCTTCACGCTGCCATTTGAGCGAGATCACCCGCGTCCAGCCGCTGGGCAACTTGCTGTGCCACTCGGGGCCGAGGGTGAGCAGTTTACTCAGGGTGTCGGTGTTGGCGATTTCTTCATTCTGGTAGCCGCCGGCAAAGCGCAATTTGTCGGTCAGTGGCGGGTCCATGGGAATGTCGTACCACAACCCGACGTTCTGCCGAGGCGCGGAAAGCTCGGCTTCCCAGCCATAACTGTGGCCCTGGGGGTTGACCCAGTGGCGCGTCCAGTTGGCCTTGCCCCGCGGGCCGACGTCGGTCGAGTAACCGAGGCCCAGGCCCATGGTGCGCGGCTTGCGGGTTTCAAGTTGCACGGCCACCGGGATCACGTCATTGGTCGAGGCCGCCGGAGCGGCGTCCACGCGCACGCCTTCGAAAAAGCCGCTGGATTGCAGGTTCTGGTTGAGTTCGGCGATCAGTTCGGAGTCGTAAGGCGTGCCGCTCTTGAACGGCACCATGCGTTGCAGCAGGTCTTCATCAAACGGCGTATCGCCGGCAAAGCTGACCTTGCCCAAGGTGTAGCGTGGGCCACTGTCATAAATCAGTTCGATATCGGCCACACCCGCCTTGGGGTCGACCGAGAGTTTCTGGCTGGTAAAGCGCCCGCTGAAAAAGCCGTAGCGTGACGCCTGGTTCTGGATGACGCGCTTGGCGTCTTCGTAGTTGCCGTGGTTGAGCACGGCGCCGGATTTGAGTTGGTCGCTGGCGGGCACGCGAAAGGCCTTGAGGTCGGCGGCCTGGCCGTCGACCCGAATGGTCACATTGCGCAAATGCACCGGTTCGCCGGGGTCGATGGTGAGGATCAGGCGCGGGTTCTTGCCGCCCTTCACATCGCTGGCAATCTGCGGTTGGTAGTAGCCCAGCGCCTGGGCGGCCTTGCGGGCCTGCTCCTCGGCGCCCCGGCTGAACCGCAGCAGGGCTTCTTCGTCACGATCGCCGACCCCGCCGATATAGCCTTCGATGTTGGCTTTCAACGCGTCGTTTGAAGGCTTGATGCGCACATCCAATTCGCTTTGCGCCAAGGCGCCGCAGCTCGTGAACAGCAGAATCAAGCCGCTGGTAAATCTTCCTGGAAACTTCATAGGCCGGGATGCTACACGAGCTTGGGAGCGAGTTAGAACCCGGATTTGTCTGAATAATTCTGTCTTAAACCGTTGCAGCCTGTAACACCTGCGGATTTGCGTGAAAGAACACGTGTTCCAGTACCGGTCCTACAGCGACCTCGCCGATCTCTTCATAGCCCTGGCGCTTATAGAATTCCAGATAGCGAGAATTCCCCGTGTCCAGCACCACGCCCGAGGAATGCGGGTCTTCGGCGCACCAGTTGTGCACCGCTTCCAGCAGTTGCTCACCGTAGTGCTTGCCCTGGAATTGCGGGTGAATCCCCAGCAACGGCAGCACATGCACCGAATCCGAGGGCAGGCACGCCAGCACTGCCTGATGGTATTCCAGGTAACGCCGGGTACCGCGCACACCGGTACTCAGCCACATGCGCAACTGCCAGGCCCAGCTTTCGGTGATGCCCAGGCGGCGGGTCGGTGGCGCGATCAGGGCGATGCCGATCAGCCGGTCGTTGACCAACAGGCCAATCGCCGGAAGTTTCTGGAAGAAGTGCTGTTTGACCAGCTCACGCACCGTGGCGCGCACCCGCTGTTCGTAACCGGGACGTTCGGCTTCGAAGATGTAGGCGAACGTCGGCTCATGGCGATAGGCCTGGTACAACAGCGAACGGGCTTCGCGGGAATAGCCGCTGTCGAGCATGTGGATCTGGGCGATGGCAGTCGAGGTGTCAGGCATAACAGTGAATCTCCCCTGGGCGCTGACTCAAAAGGTCGCGCTCTTGTTATTACGAACGTCTGCGGCACTGTTTCGTTCAGTGTAGCCACCGGACGCCGCTTCGTAGCCCAACGCAGCCTTGTGCCTCGGCAGCTGCTACAAGGCTGGCTCCCGTCCTACATTGTCGGCTAGCATCGCCCTTTTGCCAGACTGGACCGCCGACCATGAAAATCGTGTCTTTCAATATCAACGGGCTGCGCGCCCGCCCTCATCAGCTGGCGGCACTGATCGAGAAACATCAGCCGGACGTGATCGGCCTGCAGGAAACCAAGGTCCACGACGACCAGTTCCCGCTGGATGAGATCAAGGCCCTCGGCTATCACGTGTATTACCACGGGCAGAAAGGCCACTACGGTGTTGCCCTGCTCTCGCGCCAGGAACCGCTGGCGCTGCACAAAGGCTTTGCCAGTGACGAAGAAGACGCCCAGCGCCGGTTTATCTGGGGCACCTTCGCCGACGCCAACGGCAACCCGATTACCATCATGAACGGCTATTTCCCACAGGGCGAAAGCCGCGACCACCCCACCAAGTTCCCGGCCAAGCAGCGCTTCTACGAGGACCTGCAAACCCTCCTGGAGTCGCAGTTCAGCAATGACCAGGCCGTGGTGGTGATGGGTGATGTGAATATTTCCCCGGAAGACTGCGACATCGGCATCGGTGCCGACAACGCCAAGCGCTGGCTGAAGACCGGCAAGTGCAGCTTCCTGCCGGAAGAACGCGAGTGGATGGCCCGCCTGAAGAACTGGGGCCTGGTGGACAGCTTCCGCCACCTCAACCCGGATGTGGCAGACCGCTTCAGCTGGTTCGATTACCGCAGCCGTGGTTTTGAAGACGAGCCAAAGCGCGGGCTGCGGATCGACGTGATCCTGGCTTCCCAGGGCTTGTTGCCCCGGGTAAAGGATGCCGGTGTGGACTACGACCTGCGCGGCATGGAAAAACCCTCCGATCATGCACCGATCTGGCTGGAATTGAGCTGACTTCTTAACAGCAGCGCCGTTAAATGTGGGAGCGGGCTTGCTCGCGAATACGGAGTGTCAGTCACCGGATACGTCGACTGACACTCCGTATTCGCGAGCAAGCCCGCTCCCACACTTTTTGACGGCGTGATGCCGGTCATATTGCTGAAACCTCTCTGACTTAATCTCGCGGCACTCCCTTTGGCTTGAGAAGGTGCCGGCATGATGCTGCGCGTTCTATCCCTGCTGGCCCTGCTCAGCGCATTTCCCCTCGCCGCTTTTTCCACCCCACTGCCCTTCCCCGAACATGGCCCGGCCTTGCGCATCCAGGGTTCCAATACCATCGGCGCGGCACTTGGCCCGGCGCTGGTCAAGGGGCTGATGGAGCAACAGGGGTTGCAAGCGGTGCACAGCGAGCCATCTGACCAGGCCAACGAACAGCACATCGTCGGCAAGACTCGCCAGGGCCAGAAGGTGACGGTGGAAGTGGCGGCCCATGGCTCCAGCACCGGGTTCGCAGCCCTGAAAAACGCCAGCGCCGACCTCGCGGCGTCTTCCCGGCCGATCAAGGACAGCGAACTGGTGGACCTCGAAGCCCTCGGCGACCTGAAAAGCCCCGACGCCGAACAGGTCATCGCCATTGACGGGCTGGCGATCATCCTCAACCCACGCAACCCGCTGGGGACGTTGAATACCGCGCAACTGGCGCAGATCTTCAGCGGCGAAGTCTCGACCTGGGAACAACTGGGCGGCATCGGTGGCCAAATTCACCTGTACGCGCGGGATGATCAATCCGGCACCTATGACACCTTCAAGGAACTGGTGCTCAGCCGGCGCGGCAAGTCGTTGGATGGCAGCGCCAAGCGCTTCGAATCCAGCGAGCAGTTGTCGGATGCTGTCAGCCATGACCCCCAGGGCATCGGTTTTATCGGATTGCCCTATGTGCGCCAGGCCAAGGCGGTGGCCATCGTCGATGGCGACTCGCAGCCGATGTTGCCGCTGAACAGTTTGATCGCCACCGAGGACTACCCACTGTCACGCCGGTTGTTCTTCTACCTGCCACCTGTTGCACAAAACCCCTGGGCCAAGGCCCTGGTGGACTTTGCACAAAGCAGCAAGGGCCAGGCGATCGTCGCCGCCAACGGTTTTATCGCACAGCAGGTGCAGGCCATGGCGGTGGAACCACGGGCGCCGATGCCCGGGGATTACCAGGCGATTGCCCGACAAGCGCAGCGCCTGACGGTGAATTTCCGGTTTGAGGAAGGCAGTGCCAGCCTCGACAACAAGGCGCGCCAGGACCTGATGCGGGTAGTGGCTTATATAAAGAGCCACGGCAAGCTGGACAAGCAGGTGACGCTGGTGGGGTTTGGGGATGCCAAGAGTGATGCGCAGCGGGCGGCGCTATTGTCGAAGTTGCGGGCGATGGCGGTGCGCCGGGAACTGGTTAAAAGCGGCGTGGTGCTGAGGGACATTCAGGGGTTCGGTGCCGAGATGCCAGTGGCGGCAAATACGGCGGATGAGGGACGGATCAAGAACCGGCGGGTGGAGGTCTGGGTGTATTGAGGACGCGGAGCGTCCGGGGCAGCATTCCCACGCAGAGCGTGGGAACGATCAACTGGCCTCATCGCGGCAAGCCCGGCTCCCACAGTTGGCTGCATTCCCCTGTGGGAGCTGGCTTGCCTGCGATGAAGACACCTCGGTTTTACTGCCCGCTGCGCATCATTTCCCGCGGCACATACTTGCCGATCTCGAATTTGCCGATTGCTGCGCGGTGCACTTCGTCCGGGCCATCGGCCAGGCGCAGGGTGCGCTGCATGGCGTACATGTAGGCCAGCGGGAAGTCATTGGATACGCCGGCGCCACCGTGGATCTGGATGGCGCGATCGATCACCCTCAACGCCACGTTCGGCGCCACCACCTTGATCTGGGCGATTTCGCTTTTCGCGACCTTGTTGCCCACGGTGTCCATCATGTAGGCAGCTTTCAGGGTCAGCAGGCGCGCCATGTCGATTTCCATCCGCGAGTCGGCGATCTTGTCGATATTGCCACCCAGGCGGGCCAGCGGCTTGCCGAAGGCGGTACGGCTGACGGAACGCTTGCACATCAGTTCCAGCGCGCGCTCGGCCATGCCGATGGAACGCATGCAGTGGTGAATACGGCCCGGACCAAGGCGCCCCTGGGCAATTTCAAAGCCCCGGCCTTCGCCCAGCAGGACGTTTTCGTACGGCACGCGGACGTTTTCAAACAGCACTTCGGCGTGGCCATGGGGTGCGTCGTCGTAGCCGAACACCGGCAGCGGGCGCACGATCTTCACACCGGGCGCATCCACCGGTACCAGGATCATCGAGTGCTGCTGGTGACGCGGCGCATCCGGGTTGCTCAGGCCCATGAAGATCAGGATCTTGCAGCGCGGGTCACAGGCGCCGGAGGTCCACCATTTTTTACCGTTGATCACCCACTCGTCGCCGTCGCGTTCTGCACGGGCGGCCATGTTGGTGGCGTCGGAGGAAGCCACGTCCGGCTCGGTCATGGCAAATGCCGAGCGGATTTCGCCGCGCAGCAGCGGTTCGAGCCAGCGCTGTTTTTGCTCTTCGTTGGCGTAGCGCACCAGCACTTCCATGTTGCCGGTATCCGGTGCCGAGCAATTGAACGGCTCCGGCCCCAGCAAGGAGCGGCCCATGATTTCGGCCAGGGGTGCGTATTCCAGGTTGGTGAGGCCGGCGCCCAATTCGGATTCCGGCAGGAACAGGTTCCACAGGCCTTCGGCTTTAGCCTTGAGCTTCAACTCTTCCATGATGGCGGTGGGCTGCCAGCGGTCACCTTCGGCAACCTGGCGTTCGAACACAGGCTCGGCCGGGTAGACGTAGGCATCCATGAACGCGGTGACGCGTTCACGCAGTTCCTGAACCTTGGGCGAATAGGCGAAATCCATGGGCAGCACCTTCTCAATGGAGGTTGTTGAGGTCATGAATCGATGCTAGAACAGCGTTGATAATTTACCTAGCCTATTCTCGGCGTGTATTAACATTCATCACCGATATATGATCGGCGTATGGACACCTAACAATAAGAGCGCAGCGAAATGAATCTGAGCAAGGTCGACCTCAACCTCTTCATCGTCTTTGACGCGATCTACACCGAAGCCAACCTGACCCGCGCCGGGCAGATTGTCGGGATTACTCAACCTGCGGTGTCGAACGCTCTGGCCCGCCTGCGGGAGACCTTCAACGACCCGCTGTTCGTGCGCACAGCCCAAGGCATGGTGCCCACACCCATGGCCCAGAACATCATTGGCCCGGTGCGTAACGCGCTGTCGCTGCTGCGGGTGTCGGTACAGGAAAGCCGGATCTTCAACCCGCAACAGGCGGCCAAGACCTACCGCATCAGCATGACCGACCTCACCGAAGCGGTGATTCTGCCGCCGCTGTTCCAGCGCCTGCGCCGCCTGGCACCGACGGTGGTAATCGAGAGCTTCCTGTCCAAGCGCCGGGAAACCACCAAAGAACTGGCGGCCGGTCGCCTGGACTTTGCCGTGGATGCGCCGCTCAACACCGACCCGCAAGTGCGCCACGTCAAGCTCATGGAAGACCGCTACGTGTGCGCCATGCGCAAGGGCCATCCGATGGCGGGCAAGGACAAACTGACGCTGGATGACTACCTGTCGCTGACCCACATTCATATCTCCAGCCGGCGCAACGGCCTGGGCCATGTCGACCTGGCGCTGGGCAAGATGGGCCTGCAACGCAAGATCGCCCTGCGCTCCCAGCACTACCTGATGGCCTCGCAGGTGCTGCAGCAAACCGACATGGTAATGACCGTGCCGGAGCGCTTCGCACGGCGCCATGAACTGCACTGGTTCAACCTGCCGGTGAATGATGTGCCGATGGTGGAAACCCATCTGTACTGGCATGAAAGCACCGACCAGGATCCGGCCAACCGCTGGATGCGCGAGCAGATGATCGAGTTGTGCCAGCAGGTGACGGCCCATGAGAAGAAGCTGGACAAACTGTAGGAGCGAGCTTGACGTTAACGTCAACCAGCCATTAGCTTAACGCTCAAGACACTCCTTGAGCGCCCTCATGAGCACGACCTACAGCATCTCCGACCTCGCCCGCGAGCTCGACATCACCACCCGCGCCATTCGCTTCTATGAAGAACAAGGCCTGCTGTCCCCGGAACGCCGGGGCCAGGAGCGCATTTATTCGCCCCGCGACAAAGTCAGCCTGAAGCTGATCCTGCGGGGCAAGCGCATCGGTTTTTCCCTGGCCGAGTGCCGGGAACTGATCGAACTCTACGACCCTACCAGCGGCAACCAGAAACAGCTGCACAGCATGCTGGCGAAAATCGCCGAGCGCCGCGAGCAGCTGGAACAACAGTTGCTCGACATCGAACAGATGAAGCTCGAACTGGACACCGCCGAAGAACGTTGCATCCAGGCGCTGGAACAGACCATTCAGGGCCAGGTTGGCCATTCATAAAAGGTAGCTGCCATGTCCCTCCCCTCTCATGTGCGCCTGGTGGAAGTGGGCCCCCGCGACGGCCTGCAGAATGAAGCGCAACCCATCAGCGTCGCCGACAAGGTGCAATTGGTGGACGCCCTGAGTGCCGCCGGCCTGGGTTACATCGAAGTCGGCAGTTTTGTGTCGCCCAAATGGGTACCGCAGATGGCCGGGTCGGCCGAGGTGTTTGCGCAGATCCAGCGCAAGCCGGGCGTGACCTATGGCGCGCTGGCGCCAAACCTGCGGGGTTTTGAAGATGCACTGGCGGCGGGCGTAAAAGAAGTGGCCGTATTTGCGGCGGCTTCCGAGGCGTTTTCCCAGCGCAATATCAACTGCTCCATCAGCGAAAGCCTGGAACGCTTCGTGCCGATCATGGACGCGGCCAGGCAGAATGGTGTGAGTGTGCGGGGTTATGTGTCGTGTGTGTTGGGTTGCCCTTATGAAGGTCAGGTCGCGCCGGAACAGGTCGCGGCAGTCGCTCGCGAGCTGTTCGCCATGGGCTGCTATGAGGTGTCCCTGGGCGACACGATTGGCACCGGCACTGCAGGCGCAACACGCCGGATGTTCGAGGTGGTCGGCGCGCAGGTGCCACGGGACAAGCTGGCCGGGCACTTCCATGACACCTATGGCCAGGCCATCGCCAATATCTACGCCAGCCTTGAGGAAGGTATCCAGGTGTTCGACAGCTCTATTGCGGGCCTCGGCGGGTGCCCCTATGCCAAGGGGGCCAGCGGTAACGTTGCCACTGAAGATGTGTTGTACCTGCTGAATGGCTTGGGCATCGAGACGGGTATCGACATGGACAAGCTGATTCTGGCGGGTCAGCAGACTTGTACGGTACTCGGCCGCCCCACCGGTTCGCGCGTGGCGAAGGCTCGCAGCGCCGGTTGAGTAGTGCGCTTGTGACGATGTGTTACCTCGCGGCTACACATCGGGTAACACGGGAACATATTTTGTCGCATTTCCTGAAGGAAATTTCTCGCCAAAAAATCAAGGCATTGATTTTAAAGGACTTTATAAAGTTGGCACGGCTTCTGCTATCTCTATTGCATAACAAGAATAAAAAGCACCAAACCTAATAAAAATAAGACGTAACGACTCTGACATAACAAAAACAACACGGCAGAGACGCAGCTAACAGATTTTTTTGGAGAAGATGTGCTTCGCAGGGTACGGCTTGCCGAAACCCGCAACCGGATAGAGAAGAACAAAAAACTACCTCAAGGTAGCTACCCACTGGTTGGATCGCGTGCGAAGAAGCAGATCAGCGCTCAAAAAAATACGTTTGCTCTTGACCCCGGATGGGGGTCGCCAAAAACAGCGGTAAAGGGCCACGGTTGCCAAAAACAACAATAGACCGCCCCTCAATAATAAAAAAAGAGCACGCAACGACAAATTAAAGGGGACCTTCGGGTCCCCTTTGTGCTTTCTCGGGGAAGGTGATTTGCGTGTATATCCGTTTTTTGGGTGATGGCTGA
>NZ_JACARS010000049.1:0-5500 GCF_013386485.1 Pseudomonas sp. P7758
TGGCCTCGCTTCAGCAAATTGGGTATGTGATAGCTTTCGGTGTTTTGCAAGATCTCGAACTTTCGGTTCGTTTCGTCTTCACACACCGCAATCTGGTCTCTTCGACGCAAATTGCTTGGGTGTTATATGGTCAAGCCTCACGGGCAATTAGTATTGGTTAGCTCAACGCCTCACAGCGCTTACACACCCAACCTATCAACGTCGTAGTCTTCGACGGCCCTTCAGGGAACTCAAGGTTCCAGTGAGATCTCATCTTGAGGCTAGTTTCCCGCTTAGATGCTTTCAGCGGTTATCTATTCCGAACATAGCTACCCGGCAATGCCACTGGCGTGACAACCGGAACACCAGAGGTTCGTCCACTCCGGTCCTCTCGTACTAGGAGCAGCCCCTCTCAAATCTCAAACGTCCACGGCAGATAGGGACCGAACTGTCTCACGACGTTCTAAACCCAGCTCGCGTACCACTTTAAATGGCGAACAGCCATACCCTTGGGACCGGCTTCAGCCCCAGGATGTGATGAGCCGACATCGAGGTGCCAAACACCGCCGTCGATATGAACTCTTGGGCGGTATCAGCCTGTTATCCCCGGAGTACCTTTTATCCGTTGAGCGATGGCCCTTCCATACAGAACCACCGGATCACTAAGACCTACTTTCGTACCTGCTCGACGTGTCTGTCTCGCAGTCAAGCGCGCTTTTGCCTTTATACTCTACGACCGATTTCCGACCGGTCTGAGCGCACCTTCGTACTCCTCCGTTACTCTTTAGGAGGAGACCGCCCCAGTCAAACTACCCACCATACACTGTCCTCGATCCGGATAACGGACCTGAGTTAGAACCTCAAAGTTGCCAGGGTGGTATTTCAAGGTTGGCTCCACGCGAACTGGCGTCCACGCTTCAAAGCCTCCCACCTATCCTACACAAGCAAATTCAAAGTCCAGTGCAAAGCTATAGTAAAGGTTCACGGGGTCTTTCCGTCTAGCCGCGGATACACTGCATCTTCACAGCGATTTCAATTTCACTGAGTCTCGGGTGGAGACAGCGCCGCCATCGTTACGCCATTCGTGCAGGTCGGAACTTACCCGACAAGGAATTTCGCTACCTTAGGACCGTTATAGTTACGGCCGCCGTTTACCGGGGCTTCGATCAAGAGCTTCGCGTTAGCTAACCCCATCAATTAACCTTCCGGCACCGGGCAGGCGTCACACCCTATACGTCCACTTTCGTGTTTGCAGAGTGCTGTGTTTTTAATAAACAGTCGCAGCGGCCTGGTATCTTCGACCGGCATGAGCTTACGGAGCAAGTCCTTCACCCTCACCGGCGCACCTTCTCCCGAAGTTACGGTGCCATTTTGCCTAGTTCCTTCACCCGAGTTCTCTCAAGCGCCTTGGTATTCTCTACCCAACCACCTGTGTCGGTTTGGGGTACGGTTCCTGGTTACCTGAAGCTTAGAAGCTTTTCTTGGAAGCATGGCATCAACCACTTCGTCATCTAAAAGATGACTCGTCATCAGCTCTCGGCCTTAGAATCCCGGATTTACCTAAGATTCCAGCCTACCACCTTAAACTTGGACAACCAACGCCAAGCTGGCCTAGCCTTCTCCGTCCCTCCATCGCAATAACCAGAAGTACAGGAATATTAACCTGTTTTCCATCGACTACGCTTTTCAGCCTCGCCTTAGGGACCGACTAACCCTGCGTCGATTAACGTTGCGCAGGAAACCTTGGTCTTTCGGCGTGGGTGTTTTTCACACCCATTATCGTTACTCATGTCAGCATTCGCACTTCTGATACCTCCAGCAAGCTTCTCAACTCACCTTCACAGGCTTACAGAACGCTCCTCTACCGCATCACCCGAAGGTGATACCCGTAGCTTCGGTGTATGGTTTGAGCCCCGTTACATCTTCCGCGCAGGCCGACTCGACTAGTGAGCTATTACGCTTTCTTTAAAGGGTGGCTGCTTCTAAGCCAACCTCCTAGCTGTCTAAGCCTTCCCACATCGTTTCCCACTTAACCATAACTTTGGGACCTTAGCTGACGGTCTGGGTTGTTTCCCTTTTCACGACGGACGTTAGCACCCGCCGTGTGTCTCCCATGCTCGGCACTTGTAGGTATTCGGAGTTTGCATCGGTTTGGTAAGTCGGGATGACCCCCTAGCCGAAACAGTGCTCTACCCCCTACAGTGATACATGAGGCGCTACCTAAATAGCTTTCGAGGAGAACCAGCTATCTCCGAGCTTGATTAGCCTTTCACTCCGATCCACAGGTCATCCGCTAACTTTTCAACGGTAGTCGGTTCGGTCCTCCAGTTAGTGTTACCCAACCTTCAACCTGCCCATGGATAGATCGCCCGGTTTCGGGTCTATTCCCAGCGACTAGACGCCCTATTAAGACTCGCTTTCGCTACGCCTCCCCTATTCGGTTAAGCTCGCCACTGAAAATAAGTCGCTGACCCATTATACAAAAGGTACGCAGTCACAGAACAAAGTCTGCTCCCACTGCTTGTACGCATACGGTTTCAGGATCTATTTCACTCCCCTCTCCGGGGTTCTTTTCGCCTTTCCCTCACGGTACTAGTTCACTATCGGTCAGTCAGTAGTATTTAGCCTTGGAGGATGGTCCCCCCATATTCAGACAAAGTTTCTCGTGCTCCGTCCTACTCGATTTCATGACTAAGAGATTTTCGCGTACAGGGCTATCACCCACTATGGCCGCACTTTCCAGAGCGTTCCGCTAATCTCAAAGCCACTTAAGGGCTAGTCCCCGTTCGCTCGCCACTACTAAGGGAATCTCGGTTGATTTCTTTTCCTCAGGGTACTTAGATGTTTCAGTTCCCCTGGTTCGCTCCATACACCTATGTATTCAGTGTAAGGTAACCATCTTATGATGGTTGGGTTCCCCCATTCAGACATCTCCGGATCAAAGTCTGTTTGCCGACTCCCCGAAGCTTTTCGCAGGCTACCACGTCTTTCATCGCCTCTGACTGCCAAGGCATCCACCGTATGCGCTTCTTCACTTGACCATATAACCCCAAGCAATCTGGTTATACTGTGAAGACGACATTCGCCGAAAATTCGCAATTACTTACAAATTTTACCTTAGCCTGATCCGTTACCAGTGAAAGTAACGTTCAGTCTATCTTTCTATCACATACCCAAATTTTTAAAGAACGATCTAATCAAAGACTAGAAATCAACATTCACCATCATATCGATGGAATGCTCATTTCTAAGCTTTCAAGACAGAAGCAGTAGTGGTGGAGCCAAACGGGATCGAACCGTTGACCTCCTGCGTGCAAGGCAGGCGCTCTCCCAGCTGAGCTATGGCCCCGTATTTCTACAGGCGTTTCCCACACAAAATTGGTGGGTCTGGGCAGATTCGAACTGCCGACCTCACCCTTATCAGGGGTGCGCTCTAACCAACTGAGCTACAGACCCAATTTCGGGCTGCTTCTTTATCGTCTTCTTCAATGAATCAAGCAATTCGTGTGGGAACTTATGGAGCAGCTGATGTCGTCGATTAAGGAGGTGATCCAGCCGCAGGTTCCCCTACGGCTACCTTGTTACGACTTCACCCCAGTCATGAATCACACCGTGGTAACCGTCCCCCCGAAGGTTAGACTAGCTACTTCTGGTGCAACCCACTCCCATGGTGTGACGGGCGGTGTGTACAAGGCCCGGGAACGTATTCACCGCGACATTCTGATTCGCGATTACTAGCGATTCCGACTTCACGCAGTCGAGTTGCAGACTGCGATCCGGACTACGATCGGTTTTCTGGGATTAGCTCCACCTCGCGGCTTGGCAACCCTCTGTACCGACCATTGTAGCACGTGTGTAGCCCAGGCCGTAAGGGCCATGATGACTTGACGTCATCCCCACCTTCCTCCGGTTTGTCACCGGCAGTCTCCTTAGAGTGCCCACCATTACGTGCTGGTAACTAAGGACAAGGGTTGCGCTCGTTACGGGACTTAACCCAACATCTCACGACACGAGCTGACGACAGCCATGCAGCACCTGTCTCAATGTTCCCGAAGGCACCAATCTATCTCTAGAAAGTTCATTGGATGTCAAGGCCTGGTAAGGTTCTTCGCGTTGCTTCGAATTAAACCACATGCTCCACCGCTTGTGCGGGCCCCCGTCAATTCATTTGAGTTTTAACCTTGCGGCCGTACTCCCCAGGCGGTCAACTTAATGCGTTAGCTGCGCCACTAAGAGCTCAAGGCTCCCAACGGCTAGTTGACATCGTTTACGGCGTGGACTACCAGGGTATCTAATCCTGTTTGCTCCCCACGCTTTCGCACCTCAGTGTCAGTATCAGTCCAGGTGGTCGCCTTCGCCACTGGTGTTCCTTCCTATATCTACGCATTTCACCGCTACACAGGAAATTCCACCACCCTCTACCATACTCTAGCTCGTCAGTTTTGAATGCAGTTCCCAGGTTGAGCCCGGGGATTTCACATCCAACTTAACGAACCACCTACGCGCGCTTTACGCCCAGTAATTCCGATTAACGCTTGCACCCTCTGTATTACCGCGGCTGCTGGCACAGAGTTAGCCGGTGCTTATTCTGTCGGTAACGTCAAAACAGCAAAGTATTAATTTACTGCCCTTCCTCCCAACTTAAAGTGCTTTACAATCCGAAGACCTTCTTCACACACGCGGCATGGCTGGATCAGGCTTTCGCCCATTGTCCAATATTCCCCACTGCTGCCTCCCGTAGGAGTCTGGACCGTGTCTCAGTTCCAGTGTGACTGATCATCCTCTCAGACCAGTTACGGATCGTCGCCTTGGTGAGCCATTACCCCACCAACTAGCTAATCCGACCTAGGCTCATCTGATAGCGCAAGGCCCGAAGGTCCCCTGCTTTCTCCCGTAGGACGTATGCGGTATTAGCGTCCGTTTCCGGACGTTATCCCCCACTACCAGGCAGATTCCTAGGCATTACTCACCCGTCCGCCGCTCTCAAGAGAAGCAAGCTTCTCTCTACCGCTCGACTTGCATGTGTTAGGCCTGCCGCCAGCGTTCAATCTGAGCCATGATCAAACTCTTCAGTTCAAACATCTTTGGGTTTTTAAGAAACCCTAAACTTGGCTCAGCAATCGTTGGTTACATCTTTGATTTCTCGCGGAGTAACTTGTGATGCTGATAATCTTGTTGACTATCAGTCTGACTCCACAAGCACCCACACGAATTGCTTGATTCAGTTGTTAAAGAGCGGTTGGTTAAGATCTTTCGTCTCAACCGAGGCGCGCATTCTACAGCAGCCTCATTTGCTGTCAAGTGATTATTTTCAGAAGTTTTCAAAGTTTCCTTTGTAACTTCAACCACTTGCGCTTCCGATCTCTCGTTAGCGGGAGGCGAATTCTACAGCGTTACACGCTGCTGTCAACACCTCTTTTTCTCCGCTTTCGACCGAGAAGATCGAACCGTTAATAGGGCCAAACAACACTGCCTTACTAACTCCTTCTGGGCTTCGATGATCTGAAGCAGCTCGCTGTCG
>NZ_JACARS010000005.1:0-131426 GCF_013386485.1 Pseudomonas sp. P7758
GCTTGCTCCCGCTGGAGTGCGTAGCGCTCCCGGCTTTTTTGGGGCTGCTACGCAGCCCAGCGGGAGCAAGCTCCCTCGCCACAGGTGGTTAATACAAATCTACCGGGTCTACGTCCAGCGACCATCTCACTTGTCGCCCGCTTGGCATTTGCTCCAGCGCAAGTAACCAGCTGCTTAATAAACGATGCAGCGGCGCGCGGGCACTGGCTTGCAAGAGTAGCTGGGCGCGGTAGCGCCCGGCGCGGCGTTCCATCGGTGCTGGCACCGGGCCCAATAGCTCGATGCCGGTCAGACCCAGTTCCCCCAGCAAACGTTCAGCCTCGCTGCACGCTTCATCCAGGAAACCTTCGGCCTGCCCTGGCTTGTGCGCTTCGGCCCGCAGCAGCGCCAGATGCGCAAACGGTGGCAAACCTGCCGAGCGTCGCTCGCTCAAGGCCTGTTCGGCGAAGGCAAAGTAACCTTGTTCTGTCAGTTGAATCAGCAGCGGGTGGTCGGCCAGGTGCGTCTGGATGATCACCTTGCCCGGCTCTTCGGCCCGCCCGGCCCGGCCTGCGACCTGCACGATCAACTGCGCCATGCGCTCGCTGGCGCGAAAATCCCCGGAGAACAGCCCGCCGTCGGCATCCAGGATCGACACCAGGGTCACCCGTGGGAAGTGATGCCCTTTGGCAAGCATCTGCGTGCCCACCAGAATGCACGGCTGGCCCTTCTGGATCGTGGTGAACAACTGATTCATCGCGTCCTTGCGCGAGGTGCTGTCGCGGTCGACCCGCAGCACCGGGTAATCCGGGAACAGGATGCCCAGTCGTTCTTCGGCGCGCTCGGTGCCCGCGCCCACCGGTCGCAAGTCGACTTTGCCGCACTGCGGGCAGTGCCGCGGCACCCGCTCCACATGGCCGCAGTGATGGCAGCGCAACTCGCCGGAGCGCTGGTGCACGGTCATTCGCGCATCGCAGCGATTGCACTCGGACATCCAGCCGCAGTCGTGGCACAGCAGCGTCGGCGCAAAACCCCGGCGGTTGAGGAACACCAGCACTTGCTGGCCCGCCGCGAGGGTTTGCCCGATGGCTTGCTGCATCGGCCCGGAAATGCCGCTGTCCAGCGGGCGACTTTTTACATCCAGGCGCAGGAAGCGGGGCTGCTTGGCACCGCCGGCACGTTCATTGAGACGCAGCAGGCCGTAGCGCCCGGTGTAGGCGTTATGCAGGCTTTCCAGGGAAGGCGTGGCCGAGCCCAGCACAATCGGGATGTTTTCCTGGCGGGCACGCACCAGCGCCAGGTCGCGGGCGTGGTAGCGCAGGCCTTCCTGCTGTTTATAGGAGCCGTCGTGTTCTTCGTCGATGATGATCAGCCCGGGATTTTTCATCGGGGTGAACAGCGCCGAACGGGTGCCGATAATAATGTCGGCCTCACCGTCCCGGGCGGCGAGCCAGGATTCCAGGCGCTCGCGGTCGTTGACCGCCGAGTGCACCAGGGCGATGCGCGCGTTGAAACGCTGCTCGAAACGCGCCAGGGTTTGCGGGCCGAGGTTGATCTCGGGGATCAGCACCAGTGCCTGTTTGCCGGCTTCGAGGGTTTCGCGGATCAGTTGCAAATAGACTTCGGTCTTGCCGCTGCCGGTGACGCCCGCCAGCAGGAACGCGTGGAAACTGTCGAAACCGGCGCGAATCGCTTCATAGGCGGCGCGTTGTTCGGGGTTGAGCGGCAGTTCCGGCTGGGCCAGCCAGTGTTCGTGGCGCTCGCCGGGAGCATGCTTGCGGATCTCCACCTGCACCAGGCCCTTGGCCAGCAGCAAGTCCAGGCTGTCCTTGCTCAGCATCAGCTTGCTTAAGAGCTGATGGGCGACGCCGTGGGGATGCTGGGCCAGGGTTGCCAGGGCTTCACGCTGGCGCGGGGCGCGGGCGATGCGCGGGTCGTCCATGCGCGCCCCCGGGACCATCGACCAGAAACGCTCCTGGCGCGCCTCGGCCAGTTCGCCCTGGCGCAACAGCACCGGCAGCGCCCAGCTCAAGGTGTCGCCGAGGCTGTGCTGGTAATACTGCGAGGTCCACAGGCACAGCTTGAACAGCGCAGGCGGCAGCGGCGGCGTGCTGTCGAGGATGGCCACGGCCGGCTTGAGCTTCTCGGCGGGCACTTC
The DNA here is from genome assembly GCF_013386485.1 of Pseudomonas sp. P7758. Lineage (NCBI taxonomy): Bacteria > Pseudomonadati > Pseudomonadota > Gammaproteobacteria > Pseudomonadales > Pseudomonadaceae > Pseudomonas > Pseudomonas sp. P7758. The sequence goes on from NZ_JACARS010000005.1 coordinate 2,138, forward strand.
GCTGTGATCGGCGACTTCCACCAGGATGCCGATCATCTCCCGCCGGCCAAACGGTACCCGTACGCGCATGCCGGGCTGCAACTGCGACCGCAATACGCCGGCAGGGGCCCGATAATCGAACAGGCGGCGCAGGGGCGAGGGCAGGGCGAGGCGCAAAATGGCGTCGGGCACGCGGGGGTTCTCATATGACGGGCGGCGAAGAAGGGCGGGAGCCTAGCAGACCAGCGGTGGATGTGGGAGCCGGGCTTGCCCGCGATAGTATCGACACGGTGCACCTGAGGCACCGCGGCGCCTGCATCGCGGGCAAGCCCGGCTCCCACAGGGTCTTGTGTATGCCGCGCTTTTCTGATGAAAGGGGCCGTTGTGCTTCTTGCGCGTTTAAAAAGGTCTGGTAGAATCCGCGGCCTAATTACGTGCGGTATTCAACAATAGTGTTGATTGGCGGCACGCTAGCCTGAGGAATACACCATGAAAGCCGATATCCATCCAAACTATGTTGCCATCGACGTTACCTGCAGCTGCGGTAACAAGTTCGAAACCCGTTCGACTTTCGGCAAAGCTCTGCCAATCGACGTGTGCAACGAGTGCCACCCGTTCTACACCGGTAAGCAGAAGACTCTGGATGTTGGCGGCCGTGTTGACCGCTTCAAGACCCGCTTCGGTGCTTTCGGCGCTAAAGCTGCTCCTAAAGCCGAGTAAGGCTGGTCCGCTTGGATGGCCTGTATGGCTTGTCCTCGCTGATGAAAAAGGCGTCCCTTGTGGGCGCCTTTTTTGTGTCTGCGATTTGGCTGGCGCCCGCCCAGGCCGAGGTATTCTGCCCGGCGCCCGGCGATGTCGCGACCTTCGACGTGCAGCGGGTAGTGGATGGTGACACCGTGCGCCTCAAGGACGGCCGCAGCATACGCATGATCGGCGTCAATGCCCCGGAAACCGGCAAGCAGGGGCGCACTGATGAGCCCTTCGCCGTGGCCGCTCGCGAGCGCCTGCAAAGTCTGGTGGACGCGAGCGGTGGGCGCGTTGGCGTGGTGCCCGGACGGGAGAGCAAGGACCGTTACGGCCGCACCCTGGCCCATCTCTACGGTGCCAATGGAGCAAATCTGGAAGCGCAGTTGCTCGCCGAAGGCCTTGGCTTCCAGGTGGCGGTCGCGCCGAATGTGGAACTGGTGGCCTGCCAGCAAGCCGCCGAACGCAGCGCCCGGCAGGCCCGGCTGGGGGTGTGGCGCCGGTCACCGGTGGTCGATGCGGCGAAGATCCGGCGCTCGGGCTTTGCGGTGGTCAGCGGTCAGGTGAACAAAATCGAACGCAATCGCGGCGGAGTCTGGATTGAGTTGCAGGGCTCACTGGTACTGCGCATTGCACCCAATCTGGTGGGCCGATTCGACAGTGCACTGTTGAAGGGTTTGCAGGGCCAGTCCATCGAAGCCCGCGGCTGGGTGCTGGACCGCTCCCGACGCGGCGGCCTGGAAAAGGGCCAGGCACGCTGGCTGTTGCCACTGACCGATCCCGGCATGCTCGAGCAGGCGCCGTAAGAAAAAATTGTAGACATTTTTCAGGTCGATTGTGAACAGTTGAGCCCTTGTATCCCGTGGCTCTTGGCCAAAAGTCGTAGGGCAGGGCCCTTGACACCTGTGACTGCCCAGTCTTGTGGGGACTTTGCGACACGCGTATCCTCGGCGGTCCGTCGACCAACAGTAAAAGCGGAATGCCGATATGTCTGATTTGAAAACTGCCGCTCTCGAATATCATGCCCATCCTCGTCCAGGAAAGCTGAGTGTAGAGCTCACCAAAGCCACTGCCACCGCCCGCGACCTGTCGCTGGCCTACAGCCCTGGCGTTGCCGAGCCCGTACGTGAAATCGCCCGCGATCCTGAACTGGCCTACAAGTACACCGGCAAAGGCAACCTGGTTGCAGTGATCTCTGATGGCACCGCGATCCTCGGCCTGGGTAACCTCGGCCCATTGGCTTCCAAGCCAGTCATGGAAGGTAAGGGCGTGCTGTTCAAGCGCTTCGCCGGCATTGACGTATTCGATATCGAAGTCGATTCCGAGAGCCCGCAGGCTTTCATCGACACCGTAAAGCGCATCTCCATCACCTTCGGTGGCATCAACCTGGAAGACATCAAGGCACCTGAGTGCTTCGAGATCGAAAAGGCCCTGATCGAACAGTGCGACATCCCGGTATTCCACGATGACCAGCACGGCACCGCGATCGTTACCGCGGCCGGCATGATCAACGCCCTGGAAATCGCCGGCAAAACCCTTGGCGAAGCCAAGATCGTTTGCCTGGGCGCTGGCGCCGCGGCCATCTCCTGCATGAAGTTGCTGGTGAGCATGGGCGCCAAGCTGGAAAACATCTACATGGTCGACAGCAAGGGCGTTGTGCAGTCCGAGCGTACCGACCTGAACCAGTACAAGGCGATGTTCGCGCATCCGTCCTCCAAGCGTACCCTGGCTGACGCCCTGGACGGTGCAGACGTGTTCGTTGGCCTGTCCGGCCCGAACCTGCTGAGCGCCGAAGGCCTCAAGTCCATGGCGGCCAACCCGATCGTGTTCGCGTGCTCCAACCCGGATCCGGAAATCTCCCCGGAGCTGGCCCACGCCACCCGTAGCGACGTGATCATGGCCACCGGCCGTTCGGACTACCCGAACCAGGTCAACAACGTACTGGGCTTCCCGTTCATCTTCCGTGGTGCCCTGGACGTTCGCGCCAAGCGCATCAACGAAGAGATGAAAGTCGCGGCCGCCAACGCCCTGCGCGAACTGGCCAAACTGCCGGTTCCTCAGGAAGTGTGCGACGCCTACGGCGGCATCAAGCTGGAATTCGGTCGTGAGTACATCATCCCGAAACCAATGGACAAGCGCCTGATCACCCTGATCTCCGATGCCGTGGCCAAAGCCGCAATCGAGACGGGTGTGGCCACCCTGCCGTATCCGAAGAACTACCCGCTGCAAAGTGTGGATGATGTGTTCAACGGCTAAGCCGTTGTAGCGCACCACCAAAAAGCCCCGGCTCTTGCGAGTCGGGGCTTTTTTTGTGGCTGGCAATTGGCTCGAGCCTGGCGGTGATCCAACTGTGGGAGCGGGCTTGCTCGCGAAGACGGTGTGTCAGTCGGCCCATCTGAGCCTGATACTCCGCTTTCGCGAGCAAGCCCGCTCCCACATTGGAACTGCGTGTTAGAACAAGTCGATCGGCGCCGCCTCGTCCGCCGGCAGCGGGCTGCCCGGTGCAACACCATTGCCCAGCTCGTTGACCGACGGCGGCGTGTCCTCGCTCTTGAACAGCTCGAAGTACGCATTCGGCGTGCTCGGCGCTGCTGCACGGCCGCTGACCGGGTCGATCCGCAGGCTCAGGATGCCTTCCGGTTCCGGCTGGGTATGCAGCGGCATATCCTTCAGCGCGGCGCCCATGTAGCTCATCCAGATCGGCAGCGCGACGGTGCCGCCGAACTCCCGGCGACCGAGGCTTTCCGGCTGGTCGTAACCAGTCCATACGGTGGTCACGTAGTCGGCGTTGTAGCCGGAGAACCAGGCATCCTTGGAGTCGTTGGTGGTACCGGTCTTGCCGGCGATATCGGCACGGCCCAGGGCCAGGGCGCGACGCCCCGTACCTTTCTTGATCACGTCTTCCAGGATGCTGTTGAGGATGTAGGTGGTACGGCCATCCACAACGCGTTCGGCTACCGCCGGCGCTTGTGGTGCGGCGGGAGCACCGGCTGCCGGGGCTTCGCCTGGCGTCGGCTCGATGGTGATGCCGCCGTTGGCCGGTGCTGCCTGGCCGTCCGTGGCCGCGACGCCATTGACCACGTCGCCCGGTACCCGTGGCGGGTTGGCGGTGAACAGGGTTTCGCCGCTACGGCTTTCGATCTTGTCGATCAGGTACGGGGTGATCTTGTAGCCGCCGTTGGCAAAGGTGCTCCAGCCGGTGGCGATTTCCATCGGCGTCAGCGTGGCGGTACCCAGTGCCAGGGACAGGTTGGGCGGCAGGTCCGACTTGTTGAAGCCGAAGCGGGTGATGTAGTCGATGGTCTTGCCTACGCCCATCGCCTGCAGCAGGCGGATCGACACCAGGTTACGCGACTTGTACAGCGCCTCGCGGACGCGGATCGGGCCGAGGAAGGTGTTGGTGTCGTTCTTCGGGCGCCAGACCTTGTCCAGGTACTCGTCGACGAACACGATCGGTGCATCGTTGACCAGGCTGGCGGCGGTGTAGCCGTTATCCAGTGCAGCGCTGTAGATGAACGGCTTGAAGCTGGAACCCGGCTGGCGCTTGGCCTGGGTGGCGCGGTTGTAGTTGCTCTGCTCGAAGGCAAAGCCGCCGACCAGGGCACGGATTGCACCGTTCTGCGGGTCAAGCGACACCAGCGCGCCCTGTGCCACGGGCACCTGGCTGAATTTCAGGCTGTCGTCCTTCTGGCGCTGCACGCGAACCAGGTCGCCGACCTGGGCCACGTCCGACGGCTGCTTGGGCATCGGGCCCATGCTGTTGGTGTTCAGGAACGGGCGAGCCCATTTCATGCTGTCCCACGACACATGCTCTTCGCCGGTGCGGGTCAGTACCTGCACGCCATCTTTCTTCACCTGGGTGACGATGGCGGGTTCAAGGCCGCTGATCGGGCGCTGTTTGCCCAGCTCGACGGTCCAGGCGCTCAGGGTCTTGCCCGGCAGGCGCGATTCAGGGCCGCGGTAGCCATGGCGCTGGTCATAGGCGACCAGGCCATCGTGTACCGACTTGTTGGCGATTTCCTGCAGGTTGCTCGGAATCGTCGTGGTCACGCGGAAACCTTCGGTGTACGCCTCGCTGCCATAGCGGCCGACCATCTCGGCACGGGCCATTTCGGCGATATACGGGGCATTCACTTCCGGGGTCGGCACGTGATAGCTGGCGTTCAGCGGCTCGGCCACCGCACTTTCGTACGCGGCCTGGTCGATCTTGCCCAGCTTGTACATGCGGCCCAGGATCCAGTCGCGGCGCTCTTTGCTGCGCGCCGGGTTGGCCAGCGGGTTGAAGCGCGAAGGCGCCTTGGGCAGGCCGGCAATCATCGCCATCTGCGCCAGGCTGGCGTCACGAATCGACTTGCCGTAGTAAACCTGTGAAGCCGCCTCGATGCCGTAGGCGCGGTTGCCCAGATAGATCTTGTTGACGTACAGCTCAAGGATCTCGTCCTTGGTCAGCTGACGTTCGATCTGCAACGCCAGGAGGATTTCCGTGGCTTTGCGGGAAAAGCTGCGTTCGCTGGTGAGGAAGAAGTTCTTCGCCACCTGCATGGTGATGGTGCTGCCACCGGATTGAATGTGTCCGCTTTTTACCAACTGCGTGGCCGCCCGCACCAGGCTGCTTGGGTCGACGCCATAGTGATTGGCGAAGTTATCGTCTTCAGCCGACAGCAGGGCGTTGATGAAATTGGGTGGAATGTCGGCGAAACGGATCGGTGTGCGGCGCATTTCGCCGAACTCCGCGATCAGTTTTTCATCGCTGCTGTAGACCCGCAAAGGAATCTGCAACTGGATACTTCTCAGGGCCTCTACGGAGGGCAAACCCGGACTAAGGTAGAGATAGGCCCCGCTGAGCACGAGCATCAGCCCGCAGACGATCGCGACAATGGAGTACCCGAAAAACTTCAGCAGACGAATCAAGGCTTTTGGATTTCCAAGGAAAAGAATGGGTTAGGCGTCGGGGCATGCACGGCAAGTGGTGGATCGACCCGGCCAGCAGATAAACGCGGGAAAAAACGCTGGGCATTAAAGCATTTTTCGGCTTCGGGCGTCATTCGCGCCGCTCATACAAGCCGACCGAATGCAGGAAGCCTGGCAGCAATCAGTCCGTAAGACAGGGAAAGTTTTGGGGAGTTTTATGAGAAAGGGATTTTTCAGGCGAAAAGCCGATGCCGTCCTGGGTATCGACATCAATGACACCGGCGTCAGGCTGGTGGAACTGGAGGCGTCAGGCACTGGCTACAGCGTGCGGGGCTACGCCATGCAGCAGTTGCCGACCCATGCGGTGGTCGACAGCAGCGTGGTTGATTTCGATGCCGTCGCGCAGGCACTTTCCCGGGCGCGGGTACAGGCGCATACATCACTCAGGCATGCCGCCGTGGCCGTAGCAGGGCCCTCGGTGATTACCCGCGTGCTGGAGATGGACGCGGGGCTGACGGATGCTGAAATGGTGCGTCGAATCCATGGGGAAGCAGACCAGTACATTCCTTATCCGCTGGAGGATGTGGCTATCGACTTCCAGGTGCAGGGCCCGTCGGCCCATGACTCTCAAAGCGTCGATGTGCTGCTGGTTGCCTGCCTCAAGGAACAGGTGGAGGCCCGTGAGGCGGTTTTGGCCCTTGCGGGGCTGGCGACGCGGATAGTGGATGTCGAAGCATTTGCATTGGCTCGCGCGGGCAGGCAGGCTTCGGACAGCATCACGCCGGGCCGTCGTGTCGATGGCGCGCAATGGGCCGTGGATGCCCAGGGAATGGGAGTGGCCTGCGGGCTGGCCCTGAGGAGTTTCGACTGATGACACGAATCAACCTGTTGCCGTGGCGCGCAGAACGGAATGAGCGGCGGCGCAAATATTTTCTGGTGTTTTTGGCGGGGGCTGCAGCGGTGGCGCTGGCTGCGGTTTGGCTGGCAGACCAGGTGATCGACCGTGCAATCGATCGGCAGTTGGCCCGCAATAACCAGTTGAGCCAGGGTGTCACCGGGCTCGACTCACGGATCAAGGCCATCGACGAACTGCATGAGCAGCGCCAGCAGTTGATGGAACGGATGAAAGTTGTGCAGGGTTTGCAGGACGATCGTGCGGCGGGTGCTCAGTTGCTGGACCAGTTGGCCCGTGCCGTGCCGGACGGGGTGCAGTTGCGCGAAGTGAGCGTCGACGGCGGTTCTGTTTCCATCAGCGGCACGGCCGGATCGAACCGGGACATTGCTCAGTTCATGCGTGGCCTCGAAGCTGCCGAGGACTTGGAAGCGCCCCGGCTTCAACGGGTTCGCGGCGCGCAGGAGGGCGACGACAATGGCTTCCAGTTGACGGTTCGCCATGGTCACTCGGATGAGGTGCGCCAATGAGAGGGGCGTCAGGCCTGCCAGGGCTGACGGAATCCGATATAACCCAGCTCTGCCAGAACGCCGCCAACTGGCCCTTGCCGGGCAAGGCGTTGCTGGCTGGCGCGGTGGTTTGCCTGCTGTGGGCGGTGGGCAATACCTTCTACTTGAGTGGGGCGCGGGAGCAACTGTGCCAGCTTGAGTCGCAGGAAGTGGCGCTTGAACAGCAGGTCGCGCTGAAAACCATCCAGGCTGCCGGCCTGGAGTCCCTGGTCCGCGAACTCGAAACAATGCGAGGCCATTTCGCCAACCTGTTACGGCGGCTGCCTGCCGACACCCAGGTACCCGGCCTGCTTGAAAATATTGGCCGCCTGAGTGCCGCCAATGGCTTGGTGCTGGAGGCCATCGAACTTCGGGATGACCAGCCTCGCGCCCTGTACATCGAATCGCCCATGCAGATTGGCGTCACCGGGACTTTTCACGACCTGGCGGCGTTCATCAACGGCATGGCCAGCTTGCCAGGAATTGTCACGGTACATGACTTGGCATTCAGTCCTGTCGATCCCTCGGTGTTGCATCTCAGTCTGGTAGCCAGGACCTATCGTCACAACCGCCAGGCGGGCGATGACCTGGAGGTTGATTTGCACCCGCCGGCACAGGCTGTCGCCGAGCCCGGGCCGCAGCAAGTGGCGTACGATTTTGCAGCCTTGCGCGACCCTTTCCAGCCGCCCTCTCGCCAACTGGTTCGACCCGCCGGGCGACCGGCTGCCGGACCTGATCTCGCCAGGCCTCGCGGAATCCTCGAAGGCTTCGCCGTGGAGCAGTTCGAAATGGTCGGGACCTTGTCCCTGGGGGCTCAAACCTTCGCCCTGCTGCGCGGAGCGTCGTCTGTCCATCGGCTGGCAATCGGCGATTACCTGGGCCCGGACCACGGGCGCATCACGGCAATCCACGACTCCCATGTCGAACTGGCCGAGCTTTTCCCGGATGGCCAGGGCGCGTGGCTGGAACGCTCGCAAACCCTTGCCCTGAACGTGAACTCATAACGGAAACAAACAATGAAAAGGACTTTTTCGTCCTTCGGTGTGGCGCTATGGATAGCGTTTACGGCACCGATGGTCATGGCTGTGCCCAATCGAATCGACTTGATTCACCTGCCGCCACCTGGCAATGCGCCCCTGAGTACCGGACGCGTGGCATTCACCGGGGACAAGCTGTCCCTCAACTTCCAGAACATCGAGTTGCGCGCGGTGCTGCAGCAGATTGCTGACGTTGCCGGCCTCAATCTGGTGACCAGCGACGACGTGCAGGGTTCGATCACCCTGCGCCTCAAGGACGTGCCCTGGGACCAGGCCCTGGACCTGGTGCTGCAAACCAAGGGGCTGGACAAGCGTGTGACGGCCAATGTGCTGCTGATCGCGCCGGCCGAGGAGTTGGCCGCCCGCGAGTTGCTGGCGATGGAGTCGCGCAAGCAAATGACTGAGTTGGCACCGCTGCGCCGCGAGTTGCTGCAAGTCAATTACGCCAAGGCGTCGGACCTGGCCAAGCTCTTCCAGTCGGCCGTGGGCCTGGAAGGCGCCACCGATGAGCGCGGCTCGGTGGCGGTGGATGACCGCACCAACAACATCATTGCCTACCAGACCCGGGAGCGGCTGGAGGAGCTGCGCAAGATTGTGGCGCAACTGGATATTCCGGTAAGGCAGGTGATGATCGAGGCGCGGATCGTCGAGGCCAATGTGGATTACGACAAAAGCCTTGGCGTGCGCTGGGGCGGGCAACTGAATCGGGGTAACTGGAGCGCTGGCGGGATCAGGAAACCGCTGGCCGAAGGCACCGAGCCGCCTGAAATCCCGCCCAGCTCGCCGTTTGTGGACCTGGGGGCGGTCAACGGCAGCGCCGGCCTGGGTGTCGCGTTTATCACCGACAACCTGCTGCTGGACCTGGAACTGACCGCCATGGAAAAAACCGGCAATGGTGAAATCGTTTCGCAGCCCAAGGTCGTCACCTCCGACAAGGAAACCGCGCGAATCCTCAAGGGCACCGAGATTCCCTATCAGGAGTCCAGCTCCACCGGCGCGACCTCGGTGTCGTTCAAGGAGGCCTCCTTGTCATTGGAAGTGACCCCGCAAATCACCCCGGACGGCTGGGTGATCATGGAGGTCAAGGTCACCAAGGACGAGCCCGACTACCTGAACAGGCTCAACGATGTGCCGCCGATCAAGAAAAACGAGGTCAATGCCAAGGTGCTGGTCAAGGACGGGGAGACCATCGTGATCGGCGGGGTTTTCTCCAATACTCAAAGCAAAGTGGTAGATAAAGTGCCATTTTTGGGCGATGTGCCGTATCTTGGCCGCCTTTTCCGGCGGGATGTGGTTTCGGAGAAAAAATCCGAGCTGCTGGTATTCCTGACTCCGCGTATTATGAATAACCAGGCGATTGCTGTGAGTCGTTGATTCTGTGCGAAATTTGATTCTTGTAGGACCGATGGGGGCTGGAAAAAGCACCATCGGCCGTTTGCTGGCCAAAGAGCTGCGCCTGCCATTCAAAGACTCCGATAAGGAAATTGAATTGCGCACGGGCGCCAATATCCCGTGGATCTTCGATAAGGAAGGCGAACTGGGCTTTCGCGACCGCGAGCAGGCGATGATTGCCGAACTGTGCGGCTGCGATGGCGTGGTATTGGCCACCGGCGGTGGCGCAGTGATGCGCGACGAGAACCGCCGGGCGCTGCACGCCGGCGGTCGCGTGGTTTATCTGCACGCGTCTGTCGAGCAGCAGGTGGGCCGCACCGCTCGCGACCGCAATCGCCCATTGCTGCGCACCGCCGACCCGGCAAAAACCCTGCGGGACCTGCTGACGCTGCGCGACCCGCTTTATCGGGAAATCGCCGATCTGGTGGTGGAAACCGATGAGCGGCCGCCACGAATGGTGGTTCTCGACATTCTCGAGCGCCTGGCACAGTTGCCACCCCGTTAAAGCCAGGGCCGAAATGCGCTATCCTCGGCGGCGCGTCATGACCGTCCGAGTTGTGGCGTAGAGCCATCAGGCAGCGTCAGATCCCGACGTTGCCGACAACGTTAATGTAGGGCAGGACGCCTGCTTTCATCTTCAACGCGGGGACACATGCAGACACTTAAGGTCGATCTTGGCGAGCGCAGCTACCCGATCCATATTGGCGAAGGTTTGTTGGACCAGCCCGAGTTGCTCGCACCGCATATTGCCGGGCGGCAAGTGGCGATCATCTCCAATGAAACGGTCGCGCCGCTGTATCTTGAGCGTCTGAGCCGCAGCCTGGCGGCGTACTCGGTGATCTCGGTGGTGCTGCCGGACGGCGAGGCCTTCAAGACCTGGGAAACCCTGCAACTGATCTTTGATGGCCTGCTGACGGCCCGTCATGACCGGCGCACCACGGTGGTGGCCCTGGGTGGCGGTGTGATCGGCGACATGGCCGGCTTTGCAGCCGCCTGCTATCAGCGCGGCGTGGACTTTATCCAGGTACCGACCACCTTGCTGTCCCAGGTCGATTCGTCGGTGGGCGGCAAGACCGGCATCAACCACCCGCTGGGCAAGAACATGGTCGGCGCGTTCTATCAGCCGAATGTGGTGCTGATCGACACTGCCACCCTCAATACCCTGCCACCCCGCGAGCTGTCGGCGGGCCTGGCGGAAGTCATCAAGTACGGGCTGATCTGCGACGAGCCGTTCCTGACCTGGCTGGAAGAACACGTCGACGCCCTGCGCGCCCTTGACCAGGTGGCACTCACCGAAGCGATTTCCCGCTCCTGCGCCGCCAAGGCGCTGGTGGTGAATGCCGACGAGCGTGAGTCCGGCGTGCGCGCCACCTTGAACCTCGGCCACACCTTCGGCCATGCGATCGAGACCCACATGGGCTATGGTGTGTGGTTGCATGGAGAGGCCGTAGCGGCTGGCACAGTGATGGCATTGGAGATGTCGCAACGCCTGGGCTGGATCAGCGCCCAGGAGCGTGATCGCGGGATCCGCCTGTTCCAGCGCGCCGGGTTGCCGGTCATTCCTCCCGAGGAGATGACCGAGGCAGATTTTCTCGAACATATGGCAATAGACAAGAAAGTGATCGACGGTCGACTGCGACTGGTGCTGTTGCGCCGAATGGGCGAAGCGGTAGTGACCGACGATTATCCGAAAGAGATTTTACAGGCCACGCTGGGAGCGGATTACCGCGCCCTGGCCCAGCTTAAAGGTTAATAAGATCCCGATGACTAGTTTGCATGCCGACGAGGCGTTCCTCGGCCATTACCAGTTAAGCCACGACCCTTTTGCTCCTCGGGTGCCTGGTTTCAAGTTTTTCCCTGCGCAACGCAAGCCGGTGCTGGGACAACTGCACCACCTGGCGCGCTACAGCCAGTTGCTGCTGGTGGTCACCGGCCCATTGGGCAGCGGCAAGACCTTGCTGCGCCAGGCACTGGTGGCCAGCACCAACAAGCAATCGGTACAGAGCGTGGTGGTTTCCGCCCGTGGTGCCGGTGATGCGGCAGGCGTGTTGCGCCAAGTGGCCCAGGCCCTCGACGTGTCCACTGCCGAGCCGAATGCGATCCTCAAGCAAGTGGTGCAACTGGGCCTGACCGGCCAGGAAGTCTACCTGCTGGTGGATGACGCCGAGCAGCTCGACGAATCTGCCCTGGAAGCGTTGCTGGCCCTGGCGGCCGGTACGCCTGAAGGGCGCCCGCATGTGTTCCTGTTTGGCGAGTCTTCGCTGATCGCCGAACTTGAACAGATCAGCGGTGAGCAGGAGCTGTTCCACGTCATCGAACTGCAGCCTTACGAAGAAGAAGAAACCCGCGAATACCTGGCCCAGCGGCTGGAAGGCGCAGGGCAGGGCATCGAACTTTTCTCCGCTTCGCAGATCTCTGATATTCACGAAAGCTCCGACGGCTGGCCTGGCACCATCAACCAGGTTGCCCGGGATGCCATGATCGAAGCCATGATTGCCAGCCGCTCAGCGGTAAAGCGTCCAAAGATGGGGTTTACTATGCCGAAGAAGCACGTATTGGCAATTTCTGCCGTTGTCGTGGTTGCCGTCGCTGCCGCCTGGTTGATTCCAGGTCGCAACAAGGCACCGACCACCGCTGGCGCGCCAACCGAACAGGCGCAGTTGCCACTGGGCAAGCCAACGCCGAACGTTGAGTTTGCCAACTCCGGCCAACCCACCAACCTGCCGATGGTCGGCCAGCCAGTGATGCGCGGCCCGCTCGCCGAGGAAGCTGGCGGCATTTCTGAAGGCGACGATGGGGTGCCCGTGGAAGGCTCCAGCGCCACGCCGCCGACCGTGACCACCACCGCGCCACCTGCGGGCGTGCCAGCCGGTCAGCCAGCGGCCAAGCCGACGCCAGCGCCAGCCCAGGTCGCCACCGCCAAGCCTGCGCCTGTTGCCAAGCCGGTCGCCCCGGCGCCTGCGGCCAAGCCGGCTCCAGCCGCCAAGCCTGCCGAAAAACCGGCCGTCGTGGCCAAGGCCGCGACTGGCGCTGCCGGCAGCAGCTGGTATGCCAGCCAGCCTACCGGTAACTTCGTGGTGCAGATCCTCGGCACCAGCTCCGAAGCCAACGCCCAGGCGTTCGTGAAAGAGCAGGGCGGCGAGTACCGTTATTTCAAGAAAGTGCTCAACGGCAAGCCTCTCTACGTGATCACTTACGGCAACTTCTCCAGCCGTACAGCAGCGGAATCCGCTATCAAGGCCTTGCCAGCGAAGGTTCAGGCTGGTAAACCTTGGCCTCGCACTGTCGCCAGCGTTCAACAAGAACTGGCAACAACTCGCTGAAGATCCGGCGGCCTTACCCAGGCCGCCCTCTCGGCACCTCAAAAAAAACAACACAGCGTGCAGCCCTGAAGGCCGCGCGCTTTGTGGTGTCTGCGTCACAGTGGCTTTTGAGTCGTAGCGGTCAAAATTAAAAAAGTTTTGACTAGCACAGCATATCGCTTTAAACCTTTCATAAATGCGACATAGATTTGCGACATTTCGTCGCTAAATTTGTGAGCGTCTGTGTCGATGTGTACAATGACCTCCCTTTTGCCCCCGCTAAGCCGGCGTACGTTCGGCGTGGAAGGTAACCGGTTGAATTGAAAAGAAATTTGCCTCGGAATAAGAGGCAGCCTGGTGAGAAAGTGTCTATGAAAGCAGGTCTGTACCAACCCGATGAATTCAAGGATAACTGCGGTTTCGGCCTGATAGCCCACATGCAGGGCGAGCCCAGTCATACCCTTTTGCAAACGGCCATCGAGGCCCTGACCTGCATGACCCACCGCGGTGGGATCAACGCCGACGGCAAGACCGGTGACGGTTGCGGCTTGCTGATTCAAAAGCCCGACCAGTTCCTGCGCGCAGTCGCCAAGGAACATTTCGGCGCCGATTTGCCCAAGCAGTACGCTGTGGGCATGGTGTTCTTCAACCAGGACCCGGTAAAAGCCGAAGCTGCTCGCGAGAACATGAACCGCGAGATCCTGGCCGCTGGCCTGCAGCTCGTCGGCTGGCGCAAAGTGCCGATCGACACCAGCGTACTCGGCCGCCTGGCCCTGGAGCGCCTGCCGCAGATCGAACAAGTGTTCATCGCAGGCGACGGCCTGAGCGACCAGGACATGGCGATCAAGCTGTTCACCTCTCGTCGTCGCTCGTCCGTGGCCAATGCCGCCGACACCGACCACTACATCTGCAGCTTTTCCCACAAGACCATCATTTATAAAGGCCTGATGATGCCGGCGGACTTGACCGCCTTCTATCCAGACCTGAGCGATGAGCGCCTGCAAACCGCAATCTGCGTGTTCCACCAGCGCTTCTCCACCAACACCCTGCCGAAATGGCCGCTGGCCCAGCCATTCCGCTTCCTCGCCCACAACGGCGAGATCAACACCATCACCGGCAACCGCAACTGGGCCGTGGCCCGTCGCACCAAGTTCGCCAACGACCTGATGGACCTGGAAGAGCTCGGCCCGCTGGTCAACCGCGTGGGTTCCGACTCCTCCAGCATGGACAACATGCTCGAACTGATGGTCACTGGCGGCATCGACCTGTTCCGTGGCGTGCGCATGATCATTCCGCCAGCGTGGCAGAACGTCGAGACCATGGACCCCGACCTGCGGGCGTTCTATGAGTACAACTCGATGCACATGGAACCGTGGGACGGCCCGGCCGGCGTGGTAATGACCGACGGTCGCTACGCCGTGTGCCTGCTCGACCGTAACGGCCTGCGCCCGGCGCGCTGGGTGACCACCACCAACGGCTTTATCACCCTGGCGTCGGAAATCGGCGTGTGGAACTACAAGCCGGAAGACGTGATCGCCAAGGGCCGTGTTGGCCCGGGCCAGATCCTCGCCGTGGACACCGAGACCGGTCAGATTCTCGACACCGATGCCATCGACAACCGCTTGAAGTCCCGTCATCCGTACAAGCAATGGCTGCGCAAGAATGCCCTGCGCATCCAGGCAACCATGGAAGACAACGACCACGGTTCTGCCTTCTACGACGTCGACCAGCTCAAGCAGTACATGAAGATGTACCAGGTCACTTTCGAAGAACGTGACCAGGTGCTGCGCCCACTGGGCGAGCAGGGCTACGAAGCCGTCGGCTCCATGGGCGATGACACGCCAATGGCCGTGCTGTCCCAGCGCGTGCGCACGCCGTACGACTATTTCCGCCAGCAGTTCGCCCAGGTGACCAACCCGCCGATCGACCCGCTGCGCGAAGCCATCGTGATGTCCCTGGAAGTGTGCCTCGGTGCCGAGCGCAACATCTTCCAGGAATCGCCTGAGCACGCTTCCCGCGTGATCCTCAGCTCGCCGGTCATTTCCCCGGCCAAGTGGCGCTCGTTGATGACCCTGGATCGCCCGGGCTTCGACCGGCAGATCATCGACCTGAACTACGACGAGAGCCTCGGCCTGGAAGCCGCGGTGCGCAATGTCGCCGATCAGGCTGAAGAAGCCGTGCGCGCCGGCCGTACCCAAATCGTGCTGACCGACCGCCACATTGCCCCGGGCAAGTTGCCGATCCACGCTTCCCTGGCCACCGGCGCGGTACACCACCGCCTGACCGAAAAGGGCCTGCGTTGCGACTCCAACATCCTGGTTGAAACCGCCACCGCCCGCGACCCGCATCACTTTGCGGTGTTGATCGGCTTCGGCGCCTCGGCGGTGTATCCGTTCCTGGCTTACGAAGTACTCGGCGACCTGATCCGTACCGGCGAAGTCCTGGGCGACCTCTACGAGGTGTTCAAGAACTACCGTAAGGGCATCACCAAGGGCCTGCTGAAGATCCTGTCGAAGATGGGCATCTCCACCGTCACGTCCTACCGCGGCGCGCAATTGTTCGAAGCCATCGGCCTGTCGGAAGAAGTTTGCGAGATGAGCTTCCGTGGTGTGCCGAGCCGCATCAAGGGTGCGCGTTTCGTCGACATCGAAGCCGAGCAGAAAGCCCTGGCCGCCGAAGCCTGGAGCGCGCGCAAGCCGATCCAGCAAGGCGGCCTGCTGAAGTTCGTGCACGGTGGCGAATACCACGCCTACAACCCGGACGTGGTCAACACCCTGCAAGCCGCCGTGCAGCAAGGCGACTACGCCAAGTTCAAGGAATACACCGCGCTGGTGGATAACCGCCCGGTGTCGATGATCCGCGACCTGTTCAAGGTGAAAACCCTGGACACGCCGCTGGCCATCAGCGAGATCGAGCCACTGGAATCGATCCTCAAGCGTTTCGACTCCGCCGGTATTTCCCTGGGCGCCTTGTCGCCTGAGGCTCACGAAGCCCTGGCCGAAGCCATGAACCGTCTGGGTGCGCGTTCAAACTCCGGCGAAGGCGGTGAAGACCCGGCGCGCTACGGCACCATCAAGAGCTCGAAAATCAAGCAGGTCGCCACTGGCCGCTTTGGTGTGACCCCGGAATACCTGGTCAACGCCGAAGTGCTGCAGATCAAGGTTGCCCAGGGCGCCAAGCCGGGCGAAGGCGGGCAACTGCCAGGCGGCAAGGTCAACGGCCTGATCGCCAAGCTGCGTTATGCAGTGCCGGGCGTGACATTGATTTCGCCGCCGCCGCACCACGACATCTACTCGATCGAGGATTTGTCGCAGCTGATTTTCGACCTCAAACAAGTCAACCCGCAGGCCCTGGTCTCGGTGAAACTGGTAGCGGAAGCCGGCGTGGGCACCATCGCCGCCGGTGTGGCCAAGGCCTATGCCGACCTGATCACCATCTCCGGCTACGACGGCGGCACCGGCGCTTCGCCGCTGACCTCCATCAAGTACGCCGGTGCGCCGTGGGAACTGGGCCTGGCCGAGACTCACCAGACCCTGCGCGGCAACGACCTGCGCGGCAAGGTCCGGGTGCAGACCGACGGTGGCCTGAAAACCGGCCTCGACGTGATCAAGGCTGCAATCCTCGGCGCCGAAAGCTTCGGCTTCGGCACCGCGCCAATGATCGCCCTGGGCTGCAAATACCTGCGCATCTGCCACCTGAACAACTGCGCCACCGGCGTGGCCACTCAGAACGAGAAGCTGCGCAAGGACCACTACATCGGGACCGTCGACATGGTGGTGAATTTCTTCACCTACGTCGCCGAGGAAACCCGTGAGTGGCTGGCCAAGCTGGGCGTGCGTTCCCTGGAAGAGCTGATCGGCCGTACCGACCTGCTGGACATCCTCGAAGGCCAGACCGCCAAGCAACAGCACCTGGACCTGACGCCGCTGTTGGGCAGCGATCACATCCCGGCCGACAAGCCACAGTTCTGCCAGGTTGACCGCAACCCGCCGTTCGACAAGGGCCTGCTGGCCGAGAAGATGGTCGAGATGGCCACTTCGTCGATCAACGACGCAAGCGGCGGCGAATTCGCCCTGGATATCTGCAACTGCGACCGTTCCATCGGCGCACGCATCTCCGGCGAAATCGCGCGCAAGCACGGCAACCAGGGCATGGCCAAGGCGCCGATCACCTTCCGCTTCAAGGGTACCGCTGGCCAGAGCTTCGGCGTATGGAACGCCGGTGGCCTGAACATGTACCTCGAAGGCGACGCCAACGACTACGTGGGCAAGGGCATGACCGGCGGCAAGCTGGTGATCGTCCCGCCAGTGGGCAGCGTCTACAAGACTCAAGACAGTGCCATCATCGGCAACACCTGCCTGTACGGCGCAACCGGCGGAAAGCTGTTTGCCGCGGGCACGGCCGGTGAGCGTTTCGCAGTGCGTAACTCCGGTGCCCACACTGTGGTTGAAGGCACGGGCGATCACTGCTGCGAGTACATGACCGGGGGTTTTGTCGCGGTGCTGGGCAAGACCGGCTACAACTTCGGTTCGGGCATGACCGGCGGTTTCGCCTACGTGCTCGACCAGGACAACACCTTCGTCGACAAGGTGAACCACGAGTTGGTGGAGATCCAGCGGATCAGCGGCGAAGCGATGGAATCCTATCGCAACCACTTGCAGCATGTGCTGGACGAATATGTCGAGGAAACCAACAGCGAATGGGGTCGCAACCTCGCTGAAAACCTCGATGACTACCTGCGTCGTTTCTGGCTGGTCAAGCCCAAGGCTGCCAACCTGAAATCGTTGCTTTCCAGCATCCGTGCCAACCCGCAGTGATATGCGCCTGAAGAGTTTGATGAGGTTTTAACATGGCTGAACGTCTGAATAACGACTTCCAGTTCATCGATGTCGGGCGCAAAGATCCGAAGAAGAAACTGTTGCGTCAACGCAAGAAAGAGTTCGTGGAAATCTACGAGCCCTTCAAACCCCAGCACTCGGCCGACCAGGCCCACCGCTGCCTGGGTTGCGGTAACCCGTATTGCGAATGGAAGTGCCCGGTGCACAACTTCATTCCGAACTGGCTGAAGCTGGTGGCCGAGGGCAACATCCTCGCCGCCGCCGAGCTGTCGCACCAGACCAACACCCTGCCGGAAGTGTGCGGCCGGGTGTGCCCGCAGGACCGTCTGTGCGAGGGTGCGTGCACCCTCAACGACGGCTTCGGCGCGGTGACCATCGGTTCGGTGGAGAAGTACATCACCGACACCGCGTTCGCCATGGGCTGGCGCCCGGACATGTCCAAGGTCAAGCCGACCGGCAAGCGCGTCGCGATCATCGGCGCGGGCCCGGCGGGCCTGGGCTGTGCCGACGTGCTGGTGCGTGGCGGCGTGACCCCGGTGGTGTTCGACAAGAACCCGGAAATCGGTGGCCTGCTGACCTTCGGCATCCCCGAGTTCAAGCTGGAAAAAACCGTACTGAGCCATCGTCGCGAAGTCTTCACCGGCATGGGTATCGAGTTCCGCCTCAATACCGAAATCGGCAAGGACGTGACCATGGAGCAACTGCTCGAAGAATACGATGCCGTGTTCATGGGCATGGGCACCTACACCTACATGAAGGGTGGCTTCGCCGGTGAAGACCTGCCGGGCGTGTACGACGCTCTGGACTTCCTGATCGCCAACGTCAACCGCAACCTGGGCTTTGAAAAGTCGCCGGAAGATTTCGTCGACATGAAAGGCAAGAAGGTCGTGGTGCTGGGCGGTGGTGATACCGCGATGGACTGCAACCGCACTTCGATTCGCCAGGGCGCCAAGTCGGTGACCTGTGCCTACCGTCGTGACGAAGCCAACATGCCGGGTTCGCGCAAAGAGGTGAAGAACGCCAAGGAAGAAGGCGTGAAATTCCTCTACAACCGCCAGCCGATCGCTATCGTCGGTGAAGACCGTGTCGAAGGCGTGAAAGTGGTCGAGACCCGTCTCGGCGAACCGGATGCCCGTGGCCGTCGCAGCCCCGAGCCGATCCCGGGTTCCGAAGAGATCATCCCGGCAGACGCCGTGGTCATCGCCTTCGGTTTCCGCCCAAGCCCGGCGCCGTGGTTCGAGCAGTTCGAAATCCAGACCGACAGCCAGGGCCGCGTTGTAGCCCCGGAACAAGGCCAGTACAAACACCAGACCAGCAACCCGAAAATCTTCGCCGGTGGCGACATGGTGCGCGGGTCTGACCTGGTAGTGACGGCCATCTTCGAAGGCCGCAACGCCGCCGAAGGTATCCTGGATTACCTGCAGGTCTGACCCCGATCCCGGATTGAAATGGGATCAAAATGTGGGAGCGGGCTTGCTCGCGAATGCGGTATATCAGTCACCAGATGTGTTGGCTGACCCACCGCTTTCGCGAGCAAGCCCGCTCCCACATTTGTTTTGTGGCGCTTTCATATCCGCGACAAATTGACCCGATAGACAAAAGGCACGGCTCTTGCCGTGCCTTTTGCGTCGCGCTCTGAGAAAATGCCCGCACTTTTTTTGCGGATGCCGACATGACTGCCCTCAAGAACGACCGTTTCCTTCGTGCCCTGCTCAAGCAACCCGTGGACGTCACCCCTGTGTGGATGATGCGCCAGGCCGGTCGCTACCTGCCGGAATACCGCGCCAGTCGCGCCCACGCCGGCGACTTCATGAGCCTGTGCATGAACCCGGAGTTCGCCTGCGAAGTCACCATGCAACCGCTGGACCGCTATCCACAGCTGGATGCGGCCATCCTGTTCTCCGATATCCTGACCATCCCTGACGCCATGGGCCAGGGCCTGTACTTCGAAACCGGCGAAGGCCCGCGTTTCAAGAAAGTCGTCAGCACCCTGGCCGACATCGAAGCCCTGCCGATCCCCGATCCCCACAAGGACCTGGGCTACGTCATGGATGCGGTCAGCACCATCCGCCGCGAGCTGAACGGCCGCGTGCCGCTGATCGGCTTCTCCGGCAGCCCGTGGACCCTGGCCACCTACATGGTCGAAGGCGGCTCGTCGAAAGACTTCCGCAAGACCAAGGCCATGCTGTACGACAACCCGCAAGCCATGCACCTGCTGCTGGACAAGCTGGCGCAGTCGGTCACCTCCTACCTCAACGGCCAGATCATGGCCGGCGCCCAGGCGGTACAGATCTTCGACACCTGGGGTGGCAACCTGTCGGCGGCGGCGTACCAGGAGTTCTCCCTGGCCTACATGCGCAAGATCGTCAGCGGCCTGATCCGCGAACACGAAGGCCGCAAGGTGCCGGTGATCATGTTCACCAAGGGCGGCGGCCTGTGGCTGGAAAGCATCGCCGACGCCGGCGCCGACGCGCTGGGCCTGGACTGGACCTGCGACCTCGGCGAAGCCCGTCGCCGCGTGGGCAACAAGGTTGCGCTGCAAGGCAACATGGACCCGACCGTGCTGTACGCCAAGCCGGAAGCCATCCGTACTGAAGTGGGCCGCATCCTCGCCAGCTACGGCAAAGGCAGTGGTCACGTGTTCAACCTTGGCCACGGCATTACTCCGGAAGTTGATCCGGAGCACGCAGGCGCGTTCCTGCGGGCGGTGCACGAGTTGTCGGCGCCGTATCACGAGTGATCGCGCGGCAATGAAAAAGCCCGGCAGATGCCGGGCTTTTTTGTGAGCGGTGATTAAGCCTTGGCTTCCTGCAACGGCGGCAACTTCGCCAGCTTCAACGCCACCAGCAACGCGACGATCAACAGCGCGACGATAAACCCGCCAATCCCGTTCCACCCGGCGTAGTGCCAGAAAAACCCGCCCGCCGTCCCCGCAATACTCGACCCCACGTAGTAACTGAACAGGTACAGCGACGACGCCTGGCCCTTGGCTTTCAGCGCGCGGCGGCCGATCCAGCTGCTGGCCACCGAGTGGGCGCCGAAGAAGCCGAAGGTGAAGATCAGCATGCCGGGCACTACCAGCCACAGCGGGGTAAACAGCGTCAGGGCGATGCCGCCGAGCATCAGCACGATGGTGCCCCAGAGCACTCGGCGACGGCCCAGGCGGTCGGCCAGGGAGCCGATTTTCGCCGAGCTGTAGATACCCGAGAGGTAGACCAGCGACAGCAGGCCTACCACGGCCTGGCTCAAATCGTACGGGTCCGCCAGCAAGCGGTAGCCGATGTAGTTGAACATCGTCACAAAGGCGCCCATCAGCACGAAGGCCTCGAGGAACAGCCACGGCAGGCCGGCGTCCTTGAAGTGCATGGTGAAGCCGTCCACCAGGCTGCGCGGGTGCAGGGTGCTGGCGCGGAAGTTGCGCGACTCGGGGAGGATCTTCCAGAACACCGTGGCTGCGATCAGCGCCAGGGCGCCAATGATCAGCATCGCCGTGTGCCAACTGACGAAGTCGATCAGCACACCGATGATCAAGCGCCCGCTCATGCCGCCAATGGCGTTACCACCGATGTACAAACCCATGGCCAGGCCGATGTGTTGCGGGTGGATCTCTTCACTCAGGTAGGTCATGGCCACCGCTGCCAGGCCGCTGAGGGACAGGCCCACCAGTGCGCGCATCAGCAGGATGCCTTCCCAGCTTGGCATCAAGCCGCTGGCGATGGTGCACAGTGCGGCGCAGAACAGCGCGGCAACCATCACCGGCTTGCGCCCCAGGGTGTCGGAAATCGGCCCGGTGATCAGCAGGCCAATGGCGAGCATGCCGGTGGCCACCGAGAGAATCAGGCTGCTTTGCGCGGCATTGATGGAAAATTCGTGGGACAGCGCCGGCATCATCGGCTGTACGCAGTAGAGCAGGGCGAAAGTGGCGAAACCGCCGGAGAACAGCGCCAGCACCGTGCGCATGAACATCGGGGTGCCTTTTTCGATGTACTGCTCGTTGAGCTGTGCCACCACTTCATCGAGGGCGGTGGGCGGTACTTCTTGAGCAAGCGGAGCGACAGCAGATTTCACGCGGGACCTCGGGGAGGAAAGACTGCCAGGGCTGGCAATGCAAAAAAGAATATAGCTCCCTATTGATTCTTTCCAATATATTGTTCGACCTGTTTAAGAGCTTTTACGACCTAATGAGGTTTTCATGGAATTGCGCCACCTGCGTTACTTCATCGCCGTGGCTGAAGAGCTGCATTTTGGCCGCGCCGCGCAGGTGCTGGGGATCTCCCAGCCGCCCCTGAGCCAGCAGATCCAGGCGCTGGAGCAGGAGATAGGTGCGCGGTTGTTTGAGCGTACCAATCGTCGGGTCGAGCTGAGCGAGGCCGGCAGGTTGTTCCTGCAAGAGGCGCGGTTGGTGCTGGCGCAGGTGGATAAAGCGGCGGACGTGGCGCGTCGGGCGCAGCTGGGGGAACTGGGGGAGTTGAAGATTGGCTTCACCTCTTCTGCGCCGTTCAACTCCAGCATCCCACAGGCGATCTTCGCGTTTCGCCAGGCATTCCCGGCGGTGCATTTGAATCTGCAGGAGATGAGCAGCACGGAGGTGGCCGAGTCGCTGGTGGATGAGTCGATTCAGGTGGGGTTGATGCGACCGTTGCCGTTGCCCGATTCCTTGAGCGTCGTGGAGCTGATGCGCGAGCCCTTGGTGGCCGTGCTGAACGCCGGGCATCCGTTGGTGGAGGGCAGTGAGCGGGGTTTGCACCTGGCGCAATTGGCCGAAGAACCGTTTGTGTTTTTCCCGCGGACTTACGGCAGCGGGTTGTATGCCCAATTGATGAGCCTGGCGCGTGATGCCGGCTTCAGCCCGCACTTCGCGCAGGAGGCCGGGGAGGCGATGACCATCATCGGCCTGGTGGCGGCGGGGTTGGGTGTCTCGGTGTTGCCGGCGTCGTATCAGCGGATCCGCATTGATGGCGTGGTGTATCGCACGTTGCTGGATCAGGAGGCAGTGACGGCGGTGTGGCTGGTGCAGCGCAAGGGCCAGCAGACGCCGATGGCCAAGGCGTTTGTCGAGCTGCTGACCCGCAAGGCATTGGTATGACCGACGTATAACCTGTGGCGAGGGAGCTTGCTCCCGCTGGGCTGCGCAGCAGCCCCAAAACCCGACGACTAAGTTTTACCAGACAACCTTCAATCGCAGGTTTCAGGGGCGCTTCGCGCCCCAACGGGAGCAAGCTCCCTCGCCACAGGGAAGCGGGTGTTTCAGTTCTGCTTCGACGTCCCGGTCTGCTGGAGCAACTGCGCCGTGTCACTCACACCATTGGTGCGCAACGCCGCCAGGATGTCACGGTCCAGCATGCTCACCCAGCGGTTGTAGTTGCGGTGAATCTTGCCGTCTTTGTAACCCAGGTCGCGGCTGTCGCGGTAGGTGATGGCGTAGCTGGTGGCGGTGTAGCGGATGTCGATTTCAGCGTGGAACTGGTTGCGCACGTTGATCTCGGCCTGCACCAGTTGCGGGCTCAGGCGCTGCACCACCCATTGGCGTTTGTTCAAGGCCGCGATAATGGTCTGCTTCATTTTTTCTTCGTTGACCTGCGGGTTCGCCGGCAAGTCGTGCTGGGTGTTGAGCACCGGTTTGTTGGTGCAGCCAGCGGTGGTGAGCAGGGCCAAAGCGACCAGTGTTGCGCGTAGCAGGGAAGACATTCCATTTCTCCAGTCAGTAAAAAAACTTAGACCCAGCGGCGGAAGATCAGCGAAGTGTTGACGCCGCCAAAGGCAAAATTGTTGTTCATCACGTAGTCGCTGTGCAGCTCGCGGAACTCACCTTGCAGGTAGTCCAGCTCGCCGCAGCGCGGGTCGACCTCGTCGAGGTTGAAGGTGTGCACGTATTGGTTGCGGTTCATCATCTCGATGCTGAACCACGACTCCAGCGCGCCGCATGCGCCCAGGGTATGCCCAAGGAAACTCTTCTGCGAACTGATGGGCATGCGGCTGCCGAACAGGCTGCTGGTGGCCAGGGTTTCGGCGATGTCGCCCTGGTCGGTGGCGGTGCCATGGCCGTTCACATAGCCGATCGCGTCGGGCGCAAGCCCCGCATCTTCCAATGCCAGTTCCATGGCGCGGCGCATGGTGGCCTGTTCCGGGCGGGTGGTGTGCTGGCCGTCGGCGTTGCTGCCGAAGCCGACGATTTCGGCGTGGATATGCGCGCCACGGGCCAGCGCATGTTCCAGTTCTTCGAGCACCAGGATGCCGCCGCCTTCGCCGATCACCAGGCCGTCGCGGCCACTGTCGTAGGGACGCGGGCTGGTTTGTGGTGCATCGTTTTTCAGGCTGGTGGCGTACAGCGCATCGAACACCATGGCTTCGGTAGGGCACAGCTCTTCGGCGCCACCTGCCAACATCAGCGGCAGGCGGCCGAACTTGATGGCTTCATAGGCGTAGCCGATGCCCTGGCTGCCGCTGGTGCACGCGCTGGACGTGGGGATCAGCCGGCCGGTGAGGCCGAAGAAAATGCTGATGTTCGCCGCTGTGGTGTGGGGCATCATCCGCACGTAGGAGTTGGCGTTCAGCCCCTCGGCCACCGAGTTCAGCAGCATATTGCCGAAGGCCTTGATCTCGTCGGTGCTGCCGGTGGACGAGCCACAGGCCACGCCCATGCGCCCGTCCTTGATCGACTCGTCGCCCAGCAAGCCGGCGTCTTTGAGCGCCTGCTCCGCCGCCCATACCGCCAGCCGGGAAACCCGGCCCATGCTGCGCAGTTGCTTGCGGGTCCAGTGGGCGGGCACCACGAAATCATCGATCGGCCCGGCCAGCCGGGTGTTCAGTTCGGTGAAACGGTCCCACTCGTCCATGCGCCGGATGCCGCTGCGGTTGGCGCGGAAGTTGGCGGCGATGGTTGCCCAATCGCTGCCCAGGGACGTAACGCCGGCGATGCCGGTGACCACCACACGTTTCATCAGCACAGGCCTCCATTCACGGCCAGCACTTGGCGGGTGATGTAGCCGGCTTCTGCCGACATCAGGAAATTCACCGCCCCGGCGACTTCTTCCGGAGTGCCCATGCGCTGGGCGGGGATCATTTTCATCAGCTCTTCCACCGGTACGTTTTCATCGAGCATCGCGGTGTCGATCAGCCCGGGGGCCACGCAGTTGACGGTGATCTTGCGCTTGCCCAGCTCGATGGCCAGGGCCTTGGCGGCGCCGATCAGGCCGGCCTTGGACGCGCTGTAGTTGACTTGGCCGCGGTTGCCGATCAGCCCGGATACCGAGGTGATGCACACGATCCGCCCGGCGGCGCGACGACGAATCATCGGCATCATCACCGGGTGCAGCACGTTGTAGAAACCGTCGAGGTTGGTGCGCATCACCACGTCCCAATCGTCTTCCGACAGCGCTGGAAACGCGCCATCGCGCGTCAGGCCCGCATTGAGCACCACGCCGTAATACGCGCCATGGGCTTCCACGTCGGCTTCAAGGATCTCCTTGCAGCTGGCGCGGTCCGCCACATCGAATTGCAACACCCGGGCCTTGCGCCCCAGCGCTTCGATTTCGACCTGCACCGCATCCGCCTCGGCACGCCCGCTGCGGCAGTGCAGCACGATGTCGTGCCCGGCCTGGGCCAGGCGCACAGCGATAGCGCGGCCGATGCCACGGCTGGAGCCGGTCACCAATACGGATTCAGTCATGGCGTGGTGTCCTTCGATTCATCTAAATAGTTGGCCGCCTGGGGCGGTCGAAATACGTTCAAGCGCGCGCTGGCCTGGATGCCGTCGCCGGTGAGGTGGCATTCGAACACACCCATGCCGTTGTCGTCTTCCAGGGAGCGCAGGCCGTGGATGGTCAGCTCGGTGCCTGCGGGAAAGTGCTCAACGTTGCACTCGAACTTGCGCGTGCCCAGCAGGAAGCCCAACTCCACGGCTTCACCTTTCTGGCGCGCGTGGCAACCGGCGTAGGCCGCGACGCTTTGCGCCATCAACTCAATGCCGACCCACGCGGGCAGGCTGCCATCGGCGCGGTTGAAAAGACCGCCGGGCTTGACCGTCAGGCGGGTCTGGATCTGTTCTTCATCAAAGCTCAGGACCTGATCGATCAGGATCATGTCACCGGCGTGGGGCAGCAGTTCGGCGAGCGGCCAATCAGTCATGGGGCGTCTCCGATAATCAGGCTGACGTTGTTGCCGCCGAAGGCAAACGAGTTGCTCATCAGGCAGCGTTTTTCCAGGGCGTCGCCGGGCGACGCCCACTTCAGTACGGGCAGGTCGGGGTCCGCCTGGCCATCCCAGACATGCGGCGGCACTACGCCTTCTGCCAGGCTCAGCCAGCAGAACGCCGCTTCCAGGGCGCCAGCGGCGCCCAGGGTGTGGCCGGTCATGGGTTTGGTCGAGGAGCAGGCTACGCCGTCCGGGAACAGGGCCGCGACCGCCAGGCTTTCCATGGCGTCATTGTGCTGCGTGGCGGTGCCGTGCAGGTTGAGATAGCCAATTTGTCCGGGCGCCAGTTGTGCGCTGGCCAGGGCCTTGCGCATCGCTTGCAACGCACCCTTGCCGGCAGGCTCGGGGGCGGAAATATGGTGGGCGTCGCAACTGGCGCCACTGCCCAGCAGTGCGACCGGCGCCGGGGTTTTGCTCATCAGGAACAACACGGCGGCTTCGCCGATATTGATGCCGTTGCGGTTCAGCGAAAACGGATTGCAGCGCTCTGCCGAAACCGCCTCCAGCGACGAAAAACCATTGAGGGTCAGCTTGCACAGCGTGTCGACGCCACCGCAGATCACCGCATCGCACACGCCCAGGTCCAACAGGCGTTGGGCACTCATCAGCGCTCGTGCGCTGGAGGTGCAGGCGGTGGAAATCACGTAGGCCGGGCCGCTCAGTTGCAGCCAGTCGGCGAGGAAATCGGCCGGGGCGCCAAGCGCCTGTTGCTGATAGTCGTAGTCGGCGGGGAACTGGTTTTCCCGCAGATAGTGGGCGATGCCACGGCTGGCTTCATCGATGCCCGAGGTGCTGGTGCCGAGCACGATGCCAATGCGCGACGCGCCGAACGTCTGGATCGCTTGCCGGATCTCGTCGTCAATCTGCAACGCGGCTTCCAGCAGCAACTGGTTATTGCGGCTGCGATGGGATTCCAGCCCGGGCGGTATCGCCGCCAGTTCACCGTGCACAGCGGCCACCGGCAACACACGCTCCGGCACCCAGCCGCTTTCGGCGCGCATGCCGGAGCAGTCGCCGGCAAACAGGCGGCGGCTGACTTCGCGCTTGTCGCGGCCCAGGGCGCAGATCACGCCGAGGGCATTGAGGTAGGCGCTCATCGGGCAGCCCCAAGCGGCGAGATGTGGTAGGTCAGGTGTTGCCCGATCACGTCCACGCGAAACACCAGGGAGGAGTGATAGGTGATCTTCCAGTGGGACGGCAGGGTGCGGATCAGGTCCATTTCCTGGGTGCCGGGGTACAGCCTGGAAACTTCATCCGCCGAGGTCAGGGCGAACAACAGCGCGGCAAACAATTCACGCGCCTGGGGATTGGGCGGCAGCAGACCGTCGGCCTGCCAGGCGCCATTGATCAGCATCTGCCGAGCCTGGGGAATGCCCAGCGGGTCCATCATCGACCAGCGAATCCCGCCGCCTTCGCGCTGCATCACCAGCAACCAGTCCTGGCGTTGGCCATCCTGTTCGCGCTGCACATGCAGTTGCAACGGCAGGCTCAGCACCGGGGTTTTCGACGGCAACGGCGGCTGGCTGGCGCACGCGCCCAGCAGCAACAGGCAGCCGATCAACAGCATTCGGATCATGTTTCAGCGCTCGCCAGAGGTTTGCGGGCGACCACGTTGACCAGGGTTTCTTCGCGCTGGCCGGCCGGTTTTGGCTGGCGCAGGCCCCAGCGCTCAAGCAGGCCGAAATCGGTGGCGCGGCTCCACCACAGGTACGGGTACGAGACGTTCTGCGGGCCGAACTCAAAGCCCTGCTCGCGAATCATCTCAAGGTACTCCTCGGCGCTTTTCTGCACATGCATCGGGTGACGAAACAGCCAGCGGATTACCCAGGTGTCGATATAGGCCTCGGTGGATTCGGCAAACAGCAGGTAGCCGCCCGGCTTGAGCACCCGATAGAACTCTTTCAGGGCGCGATGCTGTTCCACCAGATGATGGAAGGTCTGGTGACAGAACAGTACGTCGACACTGGCGTCGGCCACGTCGAGGGTCGCGCAGTCGCTGCCGATCAACTCGATGGCGATGCCCTGGCGCGCGGCTTCGGCGCGGCTCAGGTCGAGGCTGTGGGGGTCGGCGTCGAGGCCGATCAGGCGGTCGGGGGCGAACACCTGCTGCAGGTACTGGAACGACTTGCCCTGGCCGCAACCAGCGTCCAGCAGCACCGGGGCAACCGGCAGCGGGTCGCTGAACAGGCTGCGCAGGTCGTTGATGGCCACGCGCAGCACATGGTGCTGCCAGGTGTGGCTGCGCAGGAACCAGAAGCCGAATTTGGTTTCTTCGACGTAGTTTTTACTCAGGTATTGGCTGCTCATCTTATCTTCCTTGTCCCGGACGGGCTGGCCCACGGCGCCAGCATGAAGCTGAACGCCAGCCCCAGGCTCACCGACAGCCCAAAATTACTCACCGCCGGTGTGCTGGAAATAGCCAGCAGGCCGAACGATAGCCAAGTAGTCACGGCCGCCAACAGTGTGCCCAACAGGCTCACGGCGGCGCCGCCAATTTGTTCACGCATCAGGATCGCGTAGTCGACGCTGATGGCGGTCACCAGCAGCAGGCCGAACAGGCTGAACAACGTCAGCGGCTGCCCCAGCCAACCCAGGCTGGCCAGGCTGCACAGCGCCGCCAGCAACGGCAGGGCGACGATGCGCAAGGCGCCGCCGAAGCCGAACGGCAGGATCAGCAGCAGTACGATCAACACGCAGGACATCAATTTCAATTCCGCCGCGCTGATCTGTGTGGCGGCGAACACCTGGTTCAAGTCGCCGAGGCGATCCACCAACTGCACGCCGGGCAGATCCAGGGCCTGCACCCGCAGCAAGGCCGGGTTGTTCAACCCTTGCAGGCTCACCATCGCCGCCACGCCACCGTCGACATTCCCCAGCCACAGCGTGCGCCATGGCTCGGCCAGCGGGCCGACCAGTGCTGCGTCGATGTCTTCGGTGGGCAAGGCCTGCAACTGGGCCAGCTCGGCTTGCAGCGCGCTGGCGGGCACACCGAGGTCCAGCAATGGCTGCCAGTACTGCGGCAGCTGTTTCAGGGCCTCGCGCAGTTGCTGTTGCTCCGCCGGCGCGCTGACCAACTGGTTGAGCGCCAGGTAACCCTGGAGCTTGTCCATGTTCACCAACTGATCCAGGCGCTGGCTCAGCGCGGCCTGGCGTTCCAGCAACTGCTGCTGGTTGTCCGCCCGCACCAGGAAGAACTGGCTGGTGGGCTGGAACCCGGTAATCCGCGCAACGGCCTGGGCTTCCTGCAGCAACTGCGGTGGCGCACCGATCCACTGGCGGATATCGTTTTTGCTGTTCAGGTGCCACAGCCCACCGGCGCAAAACACCAACACCAGTATCAACAACACCGGGCTTGGCAGGCGCTTGAGCAGCGACTCGCGCACGCTCAGCAGGAACTCGGCAATGCGCAGGGGCCATTGCGCCGGGCGCAGCTCGACGCCTTTGAGCAAGGCCGGCAACAGGCACACGGCCGACAGGTAAGCGCCCACCAGACCGGCAGCGGAGAACACCGCGATTTGCGTCAGCGCCGGGAACGGCGTCCACGCCAGGGCCAGGTAACCGATGCAACTGGTGGCCAGGCTCAGGCTCAGGCCGGGCAAGGTCAGGCGCAAGGCCGGCCAACTGCGCCAAGGGCTCATGCTCCAGCTCTTGGACAGGTAATGCAGCGGGTAATCCACCGCCACGCCGATCAGGCTCGAGCCCAGCACCAGCGTGATCACATGCATATGCCCGAACAGCGCCACACAGGCCACCGCACCAAACAGCATGCCCACCAGCACCGGCACGAACGCCAGCAACACCCGCCAGCGGCGGAACGCAAGCAGCAGCAATAACAGGATGCCTACCGTCGCGCCGCCGCCGACCCAAGTGATTTCCCGCGTGGCCTGCTGCTGACCATTGGCTGCATACAGCAGGCCGCTGGCGGCGAGCAATTGCGCGCCTTGCTGGTCGGCCTGCTCGCGGCTGGCCTTGAGCAGGTCAGCCACTTGCAGCGGCAGTTTCATGTCGAAGGCATTGCCGGTGGTGCGGGCCCGCAGCAGTACCCAGCTTTTGCCGTCGGCATCGGCGATCAGCGCGCCGCTGCCGATATCCAGCTGCACCGAACCGTGTTGCGGCTGGCTGTTCTGGATGCGCCCGGTGAGGCCCAGCCAATCGTCCTGGCTCGGCACCAGGCTGAAGCCGGTGAACGGGTCGAACAGCGCCTGAACCCGCTGCTGAATAAACGCCTGGGGCTCGTCGATCAGTTGCTCGCGATCCTTGGCCGAGAGCATCGCCAGCCGGCCTTGCAGCAACTGCTGACGCAGGGCCGGCAGGTCGGCTTGGAGGTTCCACTGGACCTTTTCAAACAGGCCGCTGGCTTGCCAGGCTTCGCCCAATTGCGTCGCCATGGCCACGGCTTTTTGTCGATCGGCATGCCCCACCAGCACCAGCATTTCGCGGTTCAGCGGTTCCTGCATGCGCTGTTCGGCCCGCAGCTCCAGCGCATCCGGCGCGGTGCCGGGCACCAGTTCCATCAAATTCGCCGACAACGGCGCGCCATGGCGCCATTGCCAACCCGCCAGGGCCAACACGGCCACCAGCAGGATCAGGAACAGGCGCGGCAACCAGCGTTCACTCGGCAAAGTCGTGTTGCTCCGCGTCGCTCAAGGGCTGGCTGCTGGTGCTGTCCTGCATGCGCAGTACGGTGCTGTCGCCCTGGGTTTCCAGCAGCTCGATCTTCTGCACCAGTTCGCCGCCGTCGATATTGATTTGGGTGAACACCTGCTTGAGCAGCAGCGAGCGCGGGATCAACGTGAGTTTCCACTGCTGGGCTTCGCCTTGCAGTTGCAGCTCGAAGTCACGCTGCAAGCCGCTGCTGTCGCCCTGCAACACGGCGAGGAACAAACGGTTCTGCTCGGCGCCGGCGCTCTTGTTCGGCAGCAATTGCCAGCCGTTGGCGTCACGCCGGGCGATGCCGTTGGCGCTGATGCGGTAGTCCTGTTGCAGCGGGGTTTTCAGCAGCCACAGCAGGCCGTGGTCCTTGGCCAGGACGAAGGTGCCCTTGCTGGTCAGCGGCTGCGGCAGCGCGCGCAGGTGTTTTTCCTGGATGAAGTTGCCGTGGATCACCGACGGTTTTGCCAGCTGATCGCTGAGTTGTTGCAGGTCGAAAGCATGGGCCAGGCCTGGAATGCTTAACAACAGGATTAGCGCGGTCCTTGTGGGAGCGAGCTTGCTCGCGAAGAACCTGAGGGCGCCGAGAAGTGTCAGGCGTCTCGCGTTATCGTTGACGACCATCGCGGGCAAGCCCGCTCCCACAGGGTTGTGTGTCATGACAGCGCCCTCTCGACTGCGTCGACAAATACCTTCGGCGAGGCCAACTGCATTTCGCGACTGGCAATTTCCACCGCCAGTTGCACAGTGCTGGCGCGGGTCAGGCGTTTACCGGTGGCCTTGTCGCTGATCAGGTAATTGACCTTCAAGCGGTTCTCCCACTCCACCAGGCTGGCGCGCACGTTGATAGTCTGGCCGAAGGTCGCGCCGCGCACATAGCGCAGCTGCATGTCGATCACCGGCCAGGCGTAGCCCGCTTGCAGCATCGCCGTGTAGTTGTGGCCGAGCTTGTCCAGCAAGGCGCAGCGGGCGACTTCCAGGTACTTTACGTAGTGCCCGTGCCACACCACGTTCATGGTGTCGATGTCGAAAAACGGCACGAGGATTTCAGTGTCGCAGTGCAACACGCCGGGGCTACGCATGCAGCCTCCAGTGTTGCTCGGCGATGCGTTTCAGGCACAGGCGCAGTTCGCCTTCCAGGGCGCGGTCTTCGATGACCGGCGGGAAGTCCTTGGCCAGCTCGATTTGCATGGCGGCCAGCGCCGGCGGCAGCGGGCGCGCATCTTCAGCCTGGGCCCGCAGCCATACGCCCTGATTAGCGGCGAGCAAGGTGGCGGCGGCGACTTGTTCGGTCAGTTCCAGCACACGAATCGCATCGCGGGCGGCGATGGTGCCCATGCTCACCTTGTCCTGGTTGTGGCACTCGGTGGAGCGCGAGAACACGCTGGCCGGCATGGTGTTTTTCAGCGCTTCGGCGGTCCAGGCGCTGGTGCCGATCTGCACAGCCTTGAAGCCGTGGTTGATCATCGCCCGCTCGGCTGGCGCACCGGACAAATTGCTCGGCAAGCCGTGGTTGTAACGCACGTCCACCAGCAGCGCGAGCTGGCGGTCCAGCAGATCGGCGACGTTGGCCACCAGGGTCTTGAGGCTGTCCATGGCGAAGGCGATGTGGCCGCCGTAGAAGTGGCCGCCGTGCAGCACGCGTTCTTCTTCGGCGTCGATGATCGGGTTGTCGTTGGCGCTGTTGAGTTCGATCTCGATGAACGAACGCAACCAGTTCAGGCTGTCGGCCAGCACGCCCAGGACGTGGGGCGCGCAGCGCAGGGAGTAACGGTCTTGCAGGCGATGCAGCGGCGCGGTCGGCGCGTCAATCGCCAGATCCTTGCGCAGCCAGGCGGCGACTTGCATCTGCCCCGGGTGCGGCTTGGCGGCGAACAGGCGCTCGTCGAAATGCTCCGGGTTGCCTTGCAGCGCCACCACGTTCAGCGCGGTGATGCGCGTGGCCAGTTGCAGCAGGTAGTCGGCGCGGGCGAAGGCCAGGCAGGCGAGGCCGGTCATCACGGCGGTGCCGTTCATCAGTGCCAGGGCCTCTTTCGGGCGCAGTACCAGCGGGTCCCAGCCCAGCTCGCTGTGCACCTCCGACGCCTGGCGGCGTTCGCCACGGAACATCACTTCGCGCTCACCAGACAAGGTTGCGGCCACGTAGGACAGCGGCGTCAAGTCACCGCTGGCGCCCACCGAGCCCTCTTCCGGAATCAGCGGCAGCACGTCGAATTCCAGGAACGCGTGCAGGCGCTCCAGCAACTCCACGCGCACGCCCGACACGCCATGGCACAGCGACTGCAACCGCGCCGCCAGCACCGCGCGGGTGGCTTGCGCATCCAGCAACTTGCCCAGGCCGCAGCCGTGGAACGTGTAGAGGTGGCGGGGCAGCGCTTCGACGTGCTCCAGCGGCACCGCCACCACGCACGAGTCGCCGTAGCCGGTGGTCACGCCGTAGATCACGCCTTCCTTGTCCAGCAACGAATCCAGGAACTGCGCGCCCTTGGCGATGCGCTGGCGGTACTTGGCATCAGCTTGCAGTTGAGTCGGCGCCTGACGGTTGGCCAGGGCCAGCACGTCTTCGATGCGCAGGGGAATTTCGCCGAAGGTTACCGGCTCAAGATGCGTCGTCATCGGTCTTCCAGAAAGGGTAAAAGTTGAACCATTGTTGGGGCGCTTCCAGGCAGAACTGGCCCAGGCGCTCGGCGTAGCGGGCGGTCCATTGTGCGATCACCTGCGGGCGGTCGCTGCGTTTCCATTCGATCAACTGGGCAAACGGCTCGATGATCAGGCGATAACGGCCTTGATGCTTCAAGCACATCAGCAGGTTGACCGGGCATTTCAGCAAACCGGCCAACAGCCACGGGCCTTGGGGGAAGGCGGCGTCATGGCCGAGGAAATCCACGCGCACCGTACGCCCGCCATGCAGCGGTACGCGGTCGCCGGCAATCGCCAGCCACTCGCCGTCGTCGAGGCGCTGGCTGAGCAGCATCATCACTGCCGGATCAAGTTCGCTGACCTGGATCAGGCGCAGATTGGTCGCCCCGGCTTCGCCCAGAATCCGGTTGAAACGTTCAGCGTGCTTGGTGTGCACCAGCACGTTCATGGTGACCTTTTCGCCCAGTTCGGCGAGGGCGCGGCACACCTCAAGATTGCCCAGGTGCGCGCCCACCAGCATCTGCCCGCGTTCGCTGCGCAGCTGGCCGCGCAGTTGGGCCGGGTCGATGATTTCGATCTGCTCCAGGCGCAGCTTGCCGTTCCATACGTCGAGCTTGTCCAGCAGGGCGTCGGCGAACGCCATGAACTGGCCGAAGACGCTTCTGTGGGTAGGGCGCAGGTCGTCGCGCCGGCTCCAGTCGGCCAGGCGCTGCTGGTATTGCCAGGCGCTTTGGCGGGCCGTGCGGCCGAACAGAAAGAAGTAGAAAACGATGCCGTAGAGCAGCGGGCTCAGCAGCCGGCGCCCGAGGACCTTGGCGGCGAAGGCGGTGAATTTCATCAGCCAGAAGCTGCCGCGCTCCTCGCGGTCGGCCCAGTGCTTGGTGTCCTGGCTCATGCCTGCCACCGGCGCCAGAGGATCATCGGCGCGCGCACCAACATGCCGAAGAACAGCCGGGTGTGCATCGAGGAAATCAGCGCGTTGTCGTGGAACAGGCGAAAGTGCGACAGGCCGTCGGCGGGGTAGTGCACCTTGGTCGGCAGCCAGCGCATCGGCTGGTTGCGCCAGGCCAGTCGCACCAGGATGTCGGAGTCGAAATCCATGCGTTTGCCGATGTTGGCCGAGTCCATCAAGGCCAGGGTCGGTGGCAGTGGGTACACGCGAAAGCCGCACATGGAATCGCGGATCTGCAGCGACAAGGTGTTGATCCACACCCAAACGTGGGTCAGGTAGCGCGCGTAAAGGCGGCCCTTGGGCACGCTGTCGTCGTATTCCGGGTAGCCGCAGATCACCGCATTCGGGTGGGCGCGGGAGGCGTCGAGGAAGGTACCGACTTCCCGCAGGTCGTGCTGGCCGTCGGCGTCCACTTGCAGGGCGTGGGTGAAGCCCAGGCGTGCGGCTTCGCGAAAGCCGGCCATGACGGCGGCGCCTTTGCCCTGGTTGGCGGGCAGGGTCAGCAGGGACACGTTGTCGAGGGTTGCCAGTTGCGCCAGCACGGCGGCGCAGGCGGCGCTGCTGCCGTCGTCTACCAGCAGGCATGGCAGGCCGCTGTCCAGCACGGTGCGCACCACGGCGGGCACGGCGGCTTCGTGGTTATAGACCGGGATCAAGGCGCAGGGCTTATGCATAACAGGTACCCCATTGGCAGAAGCGCTGTGCGTGGCGAGGGAGCTTGCTCCCGCTGGGCTGCGAAGCAGCCCCAACACAGGCGACCGAGACCTGCCTGATAAACCACAGTGCCTGGGTTGGGAGTGCTGCGCACTCCAGCGGGAGCAAGCTCCCTCGCCACAAAAGCTTAATCACTGACCCTCCCCAGCACGATCCGCCCACTGGAGCAGGCGGCCGCCTCATTGCGGTAGGCGAAGTACAACTTGCCGCGCTCCTGGTCGAACCGCAGGTGCAGTTCGATCCGGTCATCCGGGCGTACCAGTTGCTGGAACTTGAGCACCTCCATCCCGGCGAACGGCCCCGGCAGCTTGAGCAGTTGCTGGCCCAGGCTCAGCGCCCAATCCACTTGCACCACGCCCGGTAGCACCGGGGTTTGCGGGAAGTGGCCGCTGAAGTAGGCGAGGTCCGGCGGGATCGCCAGTTGCAGGGTCCATTCACCGTTGGCTTCGACTTGTTCCAGTACTTCCGGGGCTTTCGGGCGCGGTGCCAGCAGCAGGGCTTCGACGTCGGCCTGGGGCAGCTTGCCTTGGGTGTTCAGCGGCAATTGGCGCAACAGGCGCCAGCGGCGGGGCAGCGCCAGGGCTTCGCAGTGTTGGCTCAAGTGCTGGCGCAGGGTTTGGGTGACGGTGCGTCGGCCCTGGTTACGCAGGGCATGCAAGCCGTCTGCGCTGAGCACCACGAGGGCGCCGAGGGAGGCGCGGTTTTCCTGCACCACGCCCAGGCGCGTTTCAGCGACCCAGGCATGGTCCATCAGCGCCTGTTCCAGCATCGGCAGGGAGATGCGTTTTTCTTCCAGCTTGACGATGCGGTCCAGGCGGCCGAGCAATTCGAAGCGGCCGTCGGCGTGGATGGTGGCGGCGTCGGCGGTCTGTTCGACATGGCCGGCGGGCAAGTATGGCGAGGCGATGCGCAAGGCGCCGTCGGCGTCCTGGCTCAGCTGCACGTCGGCAAACGGCTGCCACGGTTGTTCGCCCTGGCGCCAGGCGATGCCGCCGGTTTCCGAGCTGCCGAGGATTTCCGTCGGCCATTGCTGCAAACGCTGATGCAGGCTGCCGGCGGCTTCAAGGGGCAAGGCGCCGCCGGAGGAAAACACCCGTTTGACCGGTGTAAGCGCTGGCCAGTCGAGGTTGTCACCCATGCGCTTGAGGAGCGCCGGGCTGGCGACCCAGGCAAATTGCGCATGCTCCCGGCTGGCGCGCTGCAAGTCCTCGGGAAATGCCAACTGTTGGCGCACAAAGGTGCGCCCGGCACACAACGGCCACAGCACCCGGAACAGCAAGCCATAGATATGCTGGGTGGCGACGCTGCCGATGATGCAGGCCTCGCCGAGGTCGGCGCCCCACAGGGTTTCCAGCGCCTGGACCTCGTTGGCCATCTGGCGCAGGGTTTTGTCGATGCGCTTGGGTTCGCCGCTGGAGCCGGAGGTGCACAGGCTCAGGCAGCAGGCATCCAGGTCCAGGGCTGCGGCGCTTGATGGCGCTTGATACAGCGCGTCCAAGTCGCTGGCCTCGGTCAACCAGGCGTCGACGGCATCGTCCCAGCGTTGGCGCGTTTGTGGTTGCAGGTCGGCAGGCAACAACACGCTGACGCCTGCTCGCCACGCACCCAGCAGGGCGATCGCCAGCAAGCCGGCATCTTCCAGGTACACCGCCAGGCGCTGGATGCCCCGGGCTTGCAACCCGGCGGCCAGGCTCAGGGACTTCTCCCACAGGTGTGGGTGATCCAGGGCAGGTTCGGTGGTCACCAAACGCTGCTCCACAGGCTCAAGCAGCAAGTGCTCAAGATTCAACCAATTCATACGCGGCCTCGAACCCTTTGTCGTACCAGCCATTCCACGGCAAACAACAGCCCCATCAGCCCGTAGGCGATCATGCCGTTGTACAACGTCCACCAACTCAGCGGCGCCCACAGGGTGAGCGCGGCGGCGAGCAGGCCGTTACACAGGAAAAATACACTCCACACCACGGTGACCTGGCGGGTATACACAATCGCTTCTTCGGGCAGTTGCGGCTCGCTCATGCGCGCCAGGCGCTCGACCATCGGCGGCCCGTATTTCAGGCTCAGGCCGAACAGTGCCAGCATGAAGGCGCTGACCAGGCTCGGGTACCAGCGCAGCATCTGCGGGTTGTCGAACCAGGCGAGCAGCAGACAAAAGACAATGATCGCCGCCGCCATCCAGCGGCTGCCCGGGCGCCTGGCGCCGGTCAGGGCGCGCAACAGCCACAGGCTGCCCAGCAGCAGGCCAAATTGCCACGGGGCAAAATGCTCAGTGCCGTAATACACCGCAAAAGGGTACAGCAGCCCCGCCAGCAACAGGCCAAGGCCGATCAGCCGGCTCATGCGGCCGGTTGAACCAGACGGTAGACCGCCTCGACCACGTCATTCACGGTACGCACGGCCTTGAACTCTTCGGCGGCGATTTTCTTGCCGGTCTGGCGCTTGATGTGGTCGATCAGGTCCACTGCATCAATGCTGTCGATTTCCAGGTCCTGGTACAGGTTGGCGTCGAGCGTGACGCGTTCCGGTTCCAGTTCAAACAGTTCCACCAGGGCGTCGCGCAAGGTGTTGAAAATATCGTCACGAGTTTGCATGGTACGGTCTCAAGCTGCCTGTCGGGCCGTGACGAACGCCGCGAGGCTGGCCACGTTGGTGAAGTGATTGCGGGTGTCCTTGGCGTCGGCATCGATCTTGATGCCGTACTTTTTCTGGATCGCCAGGCCCAATTCCAGGGCGTCGACTGAATCCAGGCCAAGGCCTTCGCCGAACAGGGTTTGCTCGTTGCCGATGTCGCTCTCGCTGATGTCTTCCAGGCCCAGGGCCTCGATGATCAGCGTTTTTATGTCGTGCTCAAGGCTATGTGGGTTGCTCATCTTCGGCGAGCTCCTTAATAAAATACTGGTGCAGGTAATCGTTGAGCTTGCGTGATGCCTGGGGCGCGGGCCCTTGTGCGGCAAACGCCTGTGGTTCTATATCGGCACCCACGCGCAAACTGAAGTGAAAGCGGCGATTCGGGATGCGATACCAGGGTTCGGCCTTGGTCAGGGTGGTGGGGCTGACCTTGATCACTACCGGAGTGATGATGCTCGCACCGCGCAGGGCAATGGCGGCGGCGCCGCGATGAAAGGTCGGTGCCTGGCCCGGTGAGGTGCGGGTACCTTCCGGGAAAATGATCAGGGTCTGGCCGTCCCGCAGGGCATCGGCGGCGGCGTCGAGCATGTCGGCGCTGCCGTCGTTGCTGATGTAGCCGGCGTCGCGCACCGGGCCCCGGGTGAAGGGGTTCTGCCACAGGCTCTGCTTGACCACGCAGTTGGTCTGGCGCATCTGGGCGATCAGGAACACCACGTCCACCAGCGATGGGTGGTTGGCAATGATCATCTGGCCCGGGCGGCCGAGCTTTTCCGCGCCTTCGACGCTGTAGGTCAGGATGCCCAGGCGCATCATCATGCGGATAAACAACCAGAACAGGCAGCTGATGGTGTGGCGGGCGCGTCGCTGATGCTGTTTGGCATCACCCGGCAGGCAACTGAGCAGCGGAAACACCAGGACACGCAGGCACAGGCCGCCGAGGCCAAACAGGGCGAAGGCGGTGGCAGTGGCGAACAGGCGCCAGTAGTAGGCCTTCCGAGGCTTTTCGGTCAGGACTTGCGTTGCCAGTTCCATACTCGGTTCTTCCAGGCATGTTGGCAGGCGCCCTCTTCGTTCAGCAGGGTGCGCAGCAGGTTCAGGGCGTGGGGCCACTGGGCTTTGGTGGTGGGTTGGACAGCGGCTGTATTCAGTTCCAGCTGCCACTCGTCGCCCGGTGTCAGCAGCAGGCCGAGGGCGTAGGGGAAGGGCACGTCCTCGATCCAGCGCGCATAGGCTTCGGGGGGCTGTTCCTCGGTAATGATCAGCAATACAGCCGGTGCGCCTTCATTGAGCAGGGCAGCGGCTTCGAGCATGCCGTGCTCCAGGCCATCGCCGGCGGCGGCGAGGGCAGTCATTTCACTGGTTTCATTGCGCAGGATCGACCACAGGCCAATCACCGCGTTATGCACCGACAGGCTGAACTGGGTCGGCGACAGGGGCTCGTCGTTGGCCAGGTCGCTGAGAATATCGAGGGTGCGTGGGGTTTCGCCGTGACGGGAAACAAACACCAATGGCAACTGTTGCAAGCCTTCGGCCAGGGGCCAGCCCACACTGAAGGCCATGCGCGCCAGGCGGCTCAGGCGCCGGCGCTGCATGGCCGGCAGGAAGGACACATCGGGTGCCGCGTCGGTGCGGGCGAGCAATGTCGGCTGCCGGCACCAGGTGCGCCAGTCGTCCGCGCTTTCGAGCCCGGGAGCCCAGGCGCGCCATTGGGCGATGTTGAAATTGATCACTGAGAAGTTATCCCGCCCCTGCGGGCTTCCTTGTGCGGCCATTGGCCCCGAATACCGGGACAGGGTGCAATCGCCGAATGGCGCGCATTATCCCGGTGCTGCGGGGTTCTAGCAAACTTTGGTAAAGAATTGTTCACGGATGATTACAAATTCGCTGGAAAGAATTACCGATTGTCCATCATGCAGGTAGGGCAGCAGGTGTCAGGCAATTCCTGCTTTGTCGGACAGACGGGAAATTGTTATGCGAGATAGAGCCTCTGATGCTGTAGTACAGGAACAAACGAGGTAGCTAACGGGCGCTTTTGCCCTCTACACTCGGGTCATTCATTGATACACGGAGGTTTTTCCATGCGGCGCGTGGTGTTCAACCAAAAAGGCGGTGTTGGCAAGTCCAGCATTGCCTGCAACCTGGCGGCGGTCAGCGCCAGCGAAGGCTATCGAACCCTGTTGGTGGACCTCGATGCCCAGGCTAACTCTACCCAGTACCTCACCGGGCTGACCGGCGACGATATCCCCATGGGAATCGCCGACTTCTTCAAGCAAACCCTGTCTTCCGGGCCGTTTTCGAAGAAAAACCAGGTGGATATCTACGAAACCCCGTTCGACAACCTGCACGTCATCACCGCCACCGCGGAACTGGCAGACCTGCAGCCCAAGCTCGAGGCCAAGCACAAGATCAACAAGCTGCGAAAGCTGCTGGATGAATTGAGCGAGGACTACGACCGGATCTACCTGGATACGCCGCCGGCGCTGAACTTCTATGCCGTTTCAGCGCTGATTGCCGCTGATCGCGTGCTGATCCCCTTCGATTGCGACAGCTTCTCCCGCCAGGCGCTGTATGGCCTGTTGGCCGAGATCGAAGAATTGAAGGAAGACCACAACGAAGGGCTGGAAGTGGAAGGCATCGTGGTCAACCAGTTCCAGGCCCGGGCGAGCCTGCCGCAGCAGATGCTGGATGAATTGATTGCCGAAGGGTTGCCGGTACTGCCGGTGTACCTCACCAGCTCGGTGCGCATGCGTGAATCGCACCAGGCGAACATGCCGCTGATCCACCTGGACCCACGGCACAAGCTGACACAGCAGTTTGTGGAATTGCATAACTTGCTGGAAAACGCGTGATTTAGCAGGCAACACATCACCCATGTGGGAGCGGGCTTGCTCGCGAATGCGGTGGATCAGTCGAATTCTCTATTGACTGACTCACCGCATTCGCGAGCAAGCCCGCTCCCACATTTGGTCTTTGTTCCTACAGGGAAATCGTCGTCTTGCGCCGTTGCCTACAGTTACGCCAGAATCCGCCGGCTTGTGCGTCTGGATGGGCGTCTCTAAGGTTGCTCGGTCGCTGAATTCTCAGTGATCGGGTTTAGTAGCCCGAGTGTTTGTCGTTAAGTGCATAAGCTTCATCTTTCAGGCGCTGAGTCTGTGCTTGATGGTAGCTGTGCGTAGGGCGTCTTCGGGCGCGCCGGCTTCGACATTTCCCGGTCTACTAACCTGCGTACAGCTGCCACCCTAATTCGTTTAGTAGCGATCAGATGGCGGCTCCAATCAGGAATGTCGACCATGTTTAAAGCTACTCCAAATCCCCCGTCGTACCTTTTTACAGTCAGCCCCGGCCAAGCCACCGAAACCCTGATCCTCAATACCTACGAAACCTTCTCCTCAGTCACCACCCTCCTGCTCGACCTTTCCGACGACCTCACCGGCAAGCAGCGCGATGTCGCGTTGGCCATTCATCAGTTGAGCGAATTGGGCGTATTGCTGATGGGGCAAGTGATGGACCGGGGTGTCCCGTTACCTCAAACGCCCTGACTGCGCAGCCAGCTCATCAACTGCGGTAACGGAAACGCACCGCTCTGACGCGCCACTTCCCGGCCATTCTTGAACAGGATCAGGCTGGGAATCGAGCGAATCCCCAACTGAGCGGATAACTGCTGATTGGCCTCGCTATCGAGCTTGGCCAATCGACACTTCCCGGCCAACTGCCCGGCGGCCTGCTCAAACACCGGCGCAAACGACTTGCACGGCCCGCACCATTCGGCCCACACGTCCACCAGCAACGGCAGGTCGCCTTTGATCTGGCTGGCGTAATCGCCCTGTTTCAGCTCAAAGGGTTTGCTCAGCAGCACCGGTTGCTTGCAGCGCCCGCACTTCGGCGCATCGCCCAGGCGTTCATTGGGGATGCGGTTGAGACCGTTGCAGTGGGGGCAGGGAATTACTAGAGAGTCGGACATGCTGGGCTCCGTGAAAGTGGCCAATGGGTTCTATTTGGAGCCGGGAAGGGTGTTTATCAAGGTTCGACGCTAGTGACGTACGCGTTCACATTTTTGGTGGTGACTTCTATCGCGGCGTATCTAGGCTGTTGAAGGGTGCTTGGAATTGCGCCACTGGTCCGCCAAGGAATATCGCAGATTGCGATATTTTTTCGGCAAGACTAACCTTCATAGCAAGATGCGATAAGGATGTTGCATGCGAGTGATCAGCGAAAAAAGGATATGGGAAGCGAAAGAAAGATGGCCGCATTCAGCCACGGCACTGGATGAGTGGTATCGCAGAATGAAACGCAACAGTCCCGCCGACTTTGCGTCGATGAAAGGAATGTTCCCTGCAACAGACAAAGTCGGGCAGTTCCATGTGTTTGACATCGGGGGCAATAAGCTGAGGTTGATTGCCTTCGTGCATTACCAAGTACAACGAATTTATATCAAGTACCTGTTCGATCACCGTGAATATGAGCAAGGTAAATGGAAGGAGAAAATCAGATGAGCGCACTCATCAGGCAGGCTGCCGAACACTGGCAATTTGTTTCGTCATTGCTGCGCAAGCCAAGAAACGAGGCGGACTACGATACCTTGGTCAGCGCCCTCGACGAATTGCTGGACCTGATAGGCGAAGATGAATCCAGCCCGCTCATGAGCCTGGTGGATATCCTCAGTGACTGGATCGAGGCCTACGATCTCGAGCACCGGCCGATGCCCGTTGCCAGTGGCGTTGAAGTGCTACGTTCAATGATGCGAGAGCATGGCTTGACCCAAAGTGATCTCCCGGGCGTTGGTGCGCAGTCGGTTGTCTCTGAAGTACTTAGTGGCAAACGCCAGCTCAACCTGCGGCAGATTCGTTGGCTGGCGGAGCGCTTTGGGGTTTCAGTGGAGACCTTTATCTAGGTCGCGCTATGAAGAACAACTAATCTCCAAATGCTTCCCCCAATCCGGCGGCCGCTGGGCGTATTGTTCCATCCCCGGCTGCTCTTCAAACGGTTTGGTCAGCACTTCATGCAGCCGGCGCACTTCGCTGTAATCCCCAAGCTCCGCCGCCTGGATGGCGTTCTGCGCCAAATAGTTGCGCAGGATATAAAGCGGATTCACCCCATGCAT
Source organism: Pseudomonas sp. P7758 (assembly GCF_013386485.1). Taxonomy (NCBI): domain Bacteria; kingdom Pseudomonadati; phylum Pseudomonadota; class Gammaproteobacteria; order Pseudomonadales; family Pseudomonadaceae; genus Pseudomonas; species Pseudomonas sp. P7758. Next base: position 44,659 of record NZ_JACARS010000005.1, read on the forward strand.
CCGCTCACGTCGCTGTTCTTCTGTGCCGCTGGCGTCGCGCTCCACGCGCGCCTTGTACAGATCCGCCCACCCATCAAACCCCTTGAGGTCGACAAAGTCGTCGCGCAACCGCGCCACGGCCAATGCGGCGGATTCATCCCCCAGCCGGCGGAAGAACAGGGTGTAGTCGACGCCGCTGTTCTGCATCAGTTGCAGCAGGCGCTCCACCAGTTTCTGATCGTCATCTTCGGCGGTGGTGAGGCCCAGTCGGCGGCGCATCAGGTCCAGGTAGTGGGCCTGGAACAACGGCAGATACAGCCCCAGCGTTTCCCGCAGCGCCTCGACGCTGATAAACGGCGTCAACGCCTGGGCCAGTGCGCTCAGGTTCCACTGCCCGATCGGCACCTGGTTGCTGAAGGAATAACGCCCTTCATGGTCGGAGTGGTTGCAGACGAACTGCGCGTCGAAATCGTCCAAAAATGCAAACGGCCCGAAGTCGAAGGTGATGCCGAGGATCGACATGTTGTCGGTGTTCATCACTCCATGGCAGAACCCATAGGCCTGCCACTTGGCGATCAACTCGGCATTACGCTCGACGATTTCGCGGAACATCGCCAGGTACGGCTCGGGCTGTTCCATGCATTCCGGGAAGTGCAGGGACAGCACGTGCTCCGCCAATTGCTTCTGCAATTCAGGCTTCTTGGTGTAGTAGAAATATTCGAAATGCCCAAAGCGCACGTGGCTGTGGGCCAGGCGCAGCACCATGGCGGCGCGCTCCTGTTTCTCGCGCCACACCGGCGTGGTGGAACCGATCACACACAGTGCACGACTGCTGGGAATGCCCAGCGCATGCAGTGCTTCCGACGCCAGGAACTCCCGGATCGACGAGCGCAACACCGCACGACCATCGCCCATGCGCGAGTACGGGGTTTGCCCGGCACCCTTGAGGTGCAGGTCCCAATGCTCGCCGGCCTGGTTGTACACCTCGCCCAGCAACAATCCGCGGCCATCCCCCAGTTGCGGGTTGTACGAGCCAAACTGATGCCCGGAATAGATCATCGCCCGCGGCTCGGCCTCGGCCCACAGCTTGTGCCCGCCGAACAGCTCGGCAAACACCGGCGTTTCGGCCACGGCGGGGTCGAGATCCAGCAGCGCCATGGCTGCCTCGCTCGCCACCACTAAACGCGGTTCGTCGATGGGCTCGGGCAGCACATGGGTTGAGAAACCGTCGCCCAGGCGGGCGAAGCGGTTGTCGAAGGTCAGTTCGTCGAGGGCTTTCAACGGCCATCTCCTGAGCAGAATGTCCGACCATTCTGCTGGGGATAGCGCGTTTAGTCGAGTTTGGCGGGCGGCGGCTCGGGCAGGTCCTGGTCCTGGGCGGGCGGCAGGATGGTCCGGTTTTCTTCTTCCACCGGCACCAGCTTGTATTCCTGGCCATGCAGGTTCTTCAGGTAAACCTCCATCTGCCGGAACGAGATGTTGATGTGGTGGTTCTTGAACTCGCGGTTGATGAAGCGGTTGACCTCATCGATCACCGGGTTGCGGTCGCCCAGGTCCCGTACATGCATGCGCAGTTCGTGATCGAGGGTGCTTTCACCGAAGTTGAGGAAGTACACGTGGGGCGCCGGGTCCTTCAACACGCGTGGGTTTTCGGCGGCGGCCTTGAGCAGCAATTCTTTCACCAGGTCCAGGTCCGAGCCGTAGTCCACGCCCAGTTTCAGGGTGACCCGGGTGATGGTGTCGGTCAGCGACCAGTTGATCAGTTGCCCGGTGATGAACGTCTTGTTCGGGACAATGATGTCCTTGCGGTCGAAGTCGGTGATGGTGGTGGCGCGGATGCGGATCTTGCTCACCGTGCCCGACAGGTTGCCGATGGTGATGGTGTCGCCGATCCGTACCGGGCGCTCGAACAGGATCATGATGCCGGAGATGAAGTTGGCGAAGATTTCCTGCATCCCGAAACCCAACCCCACCGACAGCGCGGCCACCAGCCATTGCAACTTGTCCCAGCTCACGCCGAGGGTCGACAGGGTGGAGACAAACCCGACGCCGGCAATCACATAGGACAGCAAGGTGGTGGTGGCGTAGGCGCTGCCCTGGGCCAGGTCGAGCTTGGACAGCACCAACACTTCCAGGAGGCCGGGCAGGTTGCGCGCCAGGGCGAAGGTGATGCCGATGATGATCAGGGCGCCGAGCAAGTCGCCGATGCTGATGGGCACCATGCTGATATTGGCGCCGGTGCCGCTGGTGTATTCGTAGAGGGTGACGTTGTCCAGGTAGGAAAACACCGAGATCAAGTCGGACCATACCCAGTACAACGCAGCGATAAAGCCGCCCAGCAGCGCCAGGCGAATCAGGCGCATCGACTGTTCGTTGACCTGTTCGATGTCCAGGGTCGGCTCTTCGATCACTGCTTCACCCTCACCGGCTTCCTTGGCGGCCTGGCGTTTGGCCAGGGCCCGCGCATAGGCCAGGCGCCGTGCCGCAACGCCCAGGCCACGTACGAAGGTGGCTTCGATCACCAGCCAGAACATCAGCAGGTACAAGGTGTTGATCAGCCGGTCGCTGAGCTTGAGGGCGGTGTAGTAGTAGCCAAAACATACGGCGATAAACAGCGCCACCGGCAGTGCCGTAAACACCAGGCCCACGGCCTTGCGAAACAGCGAGGCTTTTTCATGAGTCGGGCTGTTGAGCAGCAGGCGCCCGAGCAGCCACGCCATCAGTGCGTAGCAGGTCAGTACCACGCCGATGCCCAGCACATCGTCGGCCAGCGCTGCCGGCTGATGCTCGGCGATGGCCACCACGGCCACCAACGCCAGTACCACGAGCCCGAGCTTGCGTACCCAGCCCTGGAGGAATTCGACCTGGGGTTTTTCCCAGCGGAAGTGCAACTCGGCGACGCCGCCGGGCGCGAGGATCCGATACGCGGTGTAGAACACCAGCCACGCCTGGGCGATCTGCAGCAGGGCGGCGCCGAGGTTGGCGTTTTGCCCGCGGGCGTCGATCTGCAGCGCATAGCCGCAGAGTGCCAGGCCCAGGGCCACCGGCATCGCCAGCGCGATATTCACCAGGATCGCCACCGGCGTGTGCCACTGGCTGTCGCGTTTGAAGTGGCCGATGTCCATATGGATTTTTTTCAGCCGGGCATACAGGTAGCTGCGACGCCACAGCAGCGCGCCGATCAACAACAGCAGGGGCAGGAACAGCAGCGGGCGCTGGGTCAGGCCGTCATACAGCTCGCTGACGCTGGAGGCCCACGGCAGGGTATTGACCTGTTTGCTCAAGTGCGCCGGTACGGTTTCCAGCCATTCGGTATCCAGCGGCTTGTTGCTGGGAATCCAGAACATCTGTTCGTCGAGGGTCGCCCGCAAGGTGGTGGCGGTGCTCAGCAGTTGTTTCTGGTTCAGTTGCAGGGTGATGGATTCGTTGAGCAGTGCGCTCAGTTCCCGGCTCAAGCGTTCCAGCAGGTCGCTGCGGGTGATCGCCAGTTCCAGCAGGGTGCGCCGCAGTTGTGGCGTCACCTGGTCGGCCGGCTGGTTGGCCAGCAAGCTGTCGACGTAGGTGCTCGGGGTGCTGATCAGTTCGCGCTGTTGATTGACCTCGAACTGGTACAGGCGAATGTTGGCGATGTCATCCGCCAGGTCGCGGTCCACGGTCAGGCGCGGGAGGGCCTGCTTCTGTTTGTAGAGGATCTTGGACAGCAGCAGGCTGCCCTTGAGCACGTTGATCTGCTCGTCCAGCGCCGAGTCGCTTTGGGTCACACTGTCCAGTTGTTGCTTGGTTTGCAGGTTTTTCTGGGTCAGCTCGTTGAGCCGGTCAGTGCTTTTGAGCAGGTAGTCGGACAGTTTCAGGTTGGCCGCGCTTTCCGTGGCGAGCAGGCTGCTGCCACCGGCCTTCTGGGCTTCGATGGACTGCTGGGTCACGGTTTCCTGGGACTGGGCCAGGCGTTTCTGGTTGATCAGGGTTTGCAGGTCCTGGATTTCCTGCTCCAGGCGCGCGGTCTTTTCCAGCACCAGGTCGTGCTGGCTGTTGCCCAGGTCTTGCAGTTGGCTGTTGCCGGCCAGTTCCTGGCGGCGCAGGGGAATCAGGGCGTTGAGGGCGGCCAACTCGGCATTCAACTGGTTGCGCTGGTCGCCGCTGAGGGTCTTGCCGTTGTCCTTGCCTGCCTTGAGAGTCGCGTTGATCTGCTGGATACGTGTCTGGCTGCTGCTGATTTCGGTCTGGGCGCGCTCGGGTCGGGTCTGGGCCGCGATGGTCAGGCTGTTGGCGTCGGCCAGTTCCTTTTGCAGGTCGCCTTGCTGGGTGGTGCGCTGCACCAGCAGTTGTTCAAGCTGTGGCACGGGCAAGGTGGCGTAGCGCTGGGCGACGGGAATGACCTTGGTGGCCTTGAGGCGGGTCAGTTCGCGCTGGTTGTCGACGGTCTGGCGCGGCGCGTCTTCGAGCTGGCGCTTGAGGTCCACCAGGCGCTGCTGGTAGTCCTGCTGGTTGCCCAGGAAGGTGAGCGTTTGCTGCAGGATGCTTTGCAGCGCCTTCATGTCGGCGTCGGGCAGTTTGCGGTCCGGCAGCTTGTCCAGGGTTTGCTGGACGGAATCGATGCTGGGCGGGTCGGCCGCGTGTACGGTGCCGACGCAGAGAGTCAGGCCCAGCAGGGCAGTGGCGAGAAAAGTGCGCAGGGTTGTCATAGAGACCGGTCGAGCAAGGTGAAAAATAGGGGGCGTCCCGACATCGACTGGCGCGCCGTCGCCCCGCAGTTTAGAGGAAGAGTCCGGGGCCCGGGCGACTTCCTTCGGGGAATCTGACGCCGACTTTGCCGATCTTGTTCCCGTCCATGACCGCGACGGTCCAAATGGTGTTGTTCCATTCCACCTGGTCGCCGACCACGGGCGCACCGCCGACTTTCTGGGTGATGAAACGACTCAGTGGCATGTCCGGGTCGATGCCCTCGAGCTTGAGCCCGTACAGGGCCGAAACCGCGCCCAGCTGAGCGTCGCCTTCCAGGACGAAGTCACCGAAGAAGCGCAGGTCGAGGCCCCGTTGTGGTGCCTGGCTGAACAGTTTGCCGAGGGCCGGCAAGTTGTGTTCATGGCCGATTACGCACAGCAGATCGTCGACTTCGAGCACTGTACTACCCGACGGATGGAGCAGTTGCTGGCCACGAAACAGCGCGGCGATCCGCGTGCCTTCGGGCATTTTCAGCTCCCGCAGGGCGGCGCCGATGCACCATTTCTCGGCGCCCAGGCGGTAGACGAACAGCTCCCACTCGCTGGTGACGTGCACTTCCAGGGCCGCCCGGGAAATCGGCGCCGGCTCTGGCGGTACCGTCACTTTCAACAGTTTGGCTACCCACGGCAGGCTCGTGCCCTGCACCAGCAACGACACCAGCACGATAAAGAACGCCAGGTTGAAGTAAAGCTGTGCGTGGGGCAGGCCGGCCATCAGCGGGAACACCGCCAGAATGATTGGTACCGCACCGCGCAGGCCGACCCAGGCGATAAAGGCTTTCTCTCGGCCATGGAAGGCCTTGAACGGCAACAGGCCGACGATCACCGACAGCGGCCGTGCGAAGAGAATCATCCACAGCGCCAGGCCCAGGGCCGGCAGCGCGATGGGCAGAAGATCATGGGGCGTGACCAGCAGGCCCAGCACCAGGAACATGCCGATCTGTGCCAGCCAGGCCATGCCGTCGAGCATATGCAAAATGCCGTGCCGGCTGCGCACCGGGCGGTTGCCGATCACCAGGCCGCACAGGTAAACGGCGAGGAAGCCGCTGCCGTGCAGGGCGTTGGTCAGGGCGAACACGAAAAGGCCGCCGGAAATCACCAGGATCGGGTACAGGCCGTTGGCCAGGTTGATCCGGTTGACCATCTGCAGCATCAACCAGCCGCCGCCCAGGCCGATGATGCCGCCGATGCCGAACTCGCGGATCAGGTGGCCCAGCAGGCTCCAGTGCAGGCCAGTCTGGCCGCTGGCGAGCATGTCGATCAGGGTGACGGTGAGGAACACCGCCATCGGGTCGTTGCTGCCGGATTCGATTTCCAGGCTGGCGGTGACCCGTTCGTTCAGGCCTTTGCCGCCCAGCAGCGAGAACACCGCTGCGGCGTCCGTGGAGCCGACGATGGCGCCGATCAGCAGGCCTTGAATGATGTTGAGGTTGAACAGCCAGGCGGCTGCCATGCCGGTGAGGCCGGTGGTGATCAGCACCCCGACCGTCGCCAGGGACAACGCAGGCCAGAGGGCTACACGGAAACTGGCTACCCGCGTTCGCAGTCCGCCGTCGAGCAGGATCACGGCCAGGGCGAGGTTGCCCACGAGGTAGGCAGTCGGGTAGTTATCGAAGATGATGCCGCCGCCGTCGACGCCGGCGATCATGCCCACGGCCAGGATGATCACCAGGATCGGAATCCCCAGGCGGGACGAAAGAGAACTCACCAGAATGCTCGCACCTACCAGCAACGCGCCGATCAAGAACAGGCTGTTGATGGTCGTCGCATTCAAAGGCAGTACTCCATGAGCAGGAAAGACGAGGCGCAAACTGACCATGCAGTCTGCGTGCCAGCGATTCTAACCTGTTGAATTGCTGTGCTGTCAAAAAGGTTTTGAATGGCTGGCGCATATTCAATGTGGGAGCGGGCTTGCTCGCGAAAGCGGTGTGTCGGTCGCGTTATGCGTAGCTGATCCACCGCATTCGCGAGCAAGCCCGCTCCCACATTTTTAGCCCTGCGGTATCCGTTAAAGCCTGAACCGCCCCACCATCCCGTTCAAATCCACCGCCAACCGCGACAGCTCACTGCTCGCCGCACTGGTCTGGCTGGCGCCGGTCGCCGACTGCACCGACAAGTCACGAATATTCACCAGGTTGCGATCCACTTCCCGCGCCACCTGCGCCTGCTCTTCAGCGGCACTGGCGATCACCAGGTTGCGCTCGTTGATTTCAACGATGGCAGTGTTGATGGTGTCCAGCGACATCCCCGCACCCTTGGCGATGTTCAACGTCGATTCCGCCCGCTCGGTGCTGTTGCGCATCGAATCCACTGCATGCTCGGTACCGGCCTGAATGCTGCCGATCATCCGCTCGATTTCGCTGGTGGACTGCTGGGTGCGATGGGCCAGGGCCCGCACCTCATCCGCCACCACCGCAAAACCACGCCCGGCTTCACCGGCACGCGCCGCTTCAATCGCGGCGTTCAGGGCCAGCAGGTTGGTCTGGTCAGCCAAACCACGAATCACGTCCAGCACCTTGCCGATGTCCCGGGACTCTTCCGCCAGGTTGCCGATCAAGGTGGCAGTGGCTTGCACGTCGCTGCTCATGCGTTCAATGGCGCTGACGGTTTCCTGCACCAAATCACGTCCATCGCCCGCAGACGACGTGGCGTTCTTCGAGGCTTCGGAAGTGCTGACCGCGTTGCGGGCCACTTCTTCAACCGCGCTGGTCATCTCGTTCACCGCCGTGGCGGCCTGTTCGATTTCGTTGTTTTGCTGGGTCAGGCCACGGGCGCTTTCGTCGGTCACGGCATTCAGCTCTTCCGCGGCGGAGGCCAATTGGGTGGCCGAGCCGGAAATGCGCTGCAAGGTGTCCTTCAATTTGTCCTGCATCTTGGCCATTGCCAACAGTAGTCGGCCGGCTTCGTCGTTGCCTTCCACCTTGATCGGGCGCGTCAGGTTGCCTTCGGCGATTTCCTCGGCGGCATCCAGGGCCTGGGCGATCGGCTGGGTAATGCTGCGGGTCAGCAGCCAGGCGAACAGCATGGTCAGCGCCGTGGCGAGGATCAGCAGGATCACCACCAGCTCAAACGCCATGTCGTACTGGTCGGCAGCTTGCTGGTTGGTGGCCAGCGCCATCTTGTTGTTGATGTCCAGCAGGCGGTTCAGTACGGCGTTGACCTGATCCGAGTTGTTCAGCAGCTCGGTATTCAGCAGCGTGCGCAGCTCTTCAACCTGATTGGCCCGTGACAGGCTCTTCATGCGCTCTTCAATCTGATGGTACTGGGCCAGCAGACGCACGTATTCATCGTAGGCAGCACGTTCTTCGCTGCTGTCGATCAACTTCTCGTAGACCGCCTGGGCCGTACGAATCTGCTGATTGCGCACGTCAAAAGACTCAAGGGTCTTTTGCTGGACGTCAGGCTCGCGGTTGGTCAGCAGGCGATACGACAGCACCCGCAGGCGCAGGGTCAGTTGAGTGAACTCGTCCAGGGCGCGAATGCTCGGCACGCTGCTAAGGGTGATGTCTTCCGTCGCCGCACGGATCTTGCTCATCTGGTTCAGGGCGAACACACCGAGAAACAACATCAGCGCGCCAATCAACGCGAAGCCGAGAAAGGCCCGCGGCGCGATATTCATATTACGAAGAGACATGTTGTGATCCTGGGGAGAAGCGCGATCCATGCGGGGTTTGAGCGGGGTGTCCATGACCTATCGGTCATACGACTAAAGTCTTGAGGGGGTGCGCGCTTTTGTCGCAGATCGGGGCGGGCCGACGGGATTCAGGAACCAGATGCCATAAATGCAGTCACTAAGGCTCGAAAGCGTGGCCTGCCCTGTAAAATCAAGGCCCCGCGCCAGGGATAACCCTGGCATCCGAGGTGAATTTTCTTTATCGTCACCGCCCTTTGAAAAAGCCCGAGAAATCAAAATGTTAGAAGCATCCCTCAGCCAATTGGAACAACTGGTCAGCGACCTGGTACAGCAGAACCAGGATCTGCTGGGCACCAACGAATCCCTCAAGGCCGAACTGGCTCGCGCCAAGGATGAAAACGACAGCTTGCAGCTGAACCTGATGGAACAGGAAGAAAAGCAGGGCGCCACCGCTGCCCGTATCCAGGCGTTGGTTGAGCGTGTGAGCGCAGGTCCTGTCAGCGCATGAATGAAGGGATAAAGGTCGTTTCGATTCTCGGTGAGGATTACTCGATCAAGGCACCGGAGGGGGAAGACAACACCCTGATGAGCGCCGTGACGATGCTCAAGGCATCCCTGGCCACCACCAAGAAAAAGTACCCGACGCTGATCGGTGACAAGCTATTGGTGCTGGCGGCGCTGAACCTGTGCGCCGAGCAGATCGAAATGCAAAAGCACCATCAGCAGGAACTCGACCGTTACCAAGAGCAAGTCAGCGCCACGGTCGAGGTGATTTCCAAGGCAATCGGAACGCCTTAGAACCACTCATCCTGCATCCCCAGGCACGTGTCATCGCGTGCCTCGAGAATCGCCAGTTCATGATGGCAGCCCGGTATTTCCCACGTCAGGAAGTACCGGGCGGCCTGGAGCTTGCCCTTATAGAAGGCGACATCGGCAGCATTGCCCCTGGCCAGCCCTTCCTCGGCGCGAATTGCCTGTTCCAGCCAGCGCCAGCCAATCACCGTATGCCCGAACACCTTCAGGTACAGCGCCGAATTCGCCAGGCTGCTGTTGACCTTGCCCTGGGCGAGATCCGTCAGCAGGCCGAGGGTGACCGCTTGCAGGCGCGCCACCAGTTGTTCCAGCGGTTCCCGCAAGGCATTCAGCGACGGATACTCCTGTGCCCGTGCGCCGGTCTCGGCGATCAGGCGGATCAGTTGCTTCAAGCCCGCACCGCCGTTCTGCGCCAGCTTGCGCCCGAGCAAGTCCAGCGACTGAATGCCGTGGGTGCCTTCATGGATCGGGTTCAGACGGTTGTCGCGGTAGTACTGCTCCACTGGGTATTCGCGGGTATAGCCGTGGCCGCCGAGTATCTGGATCGCCAGTTCGTTGGCCTTCAGGCAAAACTCCGATGGCCAGGATTTGACGATCGGCGTCAGCAGGTCCAGCAGTTCGTGGGCCTGTTTGCGCGCAGCTTCGGTTTCCAGGGTGGTGGTGTCGTCGAACAGGCGCGCGGCGTACAAGCCAAGGTCGAAGGCGCCTTCCACGTAGGCTTTTTGGGTCAACAGCATGCGTTTGATATCGGCGTGCTGGATGATCGACACCGGCGCGGTGTTGGGATCCTTGCTGTCGGGCAAGCGGCCTTGGGGACGTTCACGGGCATATTCCAGGGAATACAGGTAGCCGGCGTAACCCAGCATCACCGCGCCCATGCCCACGCCGATCCGCGCTTCGTTCATCATCTGGAACATGCAACTCAGGCCCTGATGCGGCTGGCCCACCAGGTAGCCGACGCACTCGCCGTTATCGCCGAAATTCAACGCGGTCGAGGTGGTGCCACGCCAGCCCATCTTGTGAAACAGCCCGGCCAGCAGCACATCGTTGCGCTTGCCCAGGCTGCCGTCGTCGTTGACCAGGAACTTGGGCACGATAAACAGCGAAATGCCCTTCACCCCGGCAGGTGCGTCCGGCAGCTTGGCCAGCACCATGTGCACGATGTTCTCCGACAGCGGGTGATCGCCGCCGGAGATGAAGATCTTGTTGCCCTTGAGGCGATAGCTGCCATCAGCCGCCGGCTCTGCGCGGGTACGAATATCCGACAGCGATGAGCCCGCATGGGGCTCGGTCAAGGCCATGGTGCCGAAGAAGCGGCCTTCGATCATTGGTTGCAGGAAGCGTTGTTTCTGCTCCTCGGTGCCGAAGCTCTCGATCAGGTTGGCGGCGCCCATGGTCAGGAACGGGTAGGACGTGGATGCGGCGTTGGCCGACTGGAAGTGGGCGAAACACGCCTGGGAGAGCAGGGTGGGCAGTTGCATGCCACCGGCTTCGAAGCTGCGGGCGGCGTTGAGAAAACCGGCTTCGAGGAAGGCCTCTACCGCCGGTTTCACCTCGGGAATCAGAATCGCCTGACCGTTTTCGTAGCGGGGCTCGTTCTCGTCGCCCTTGCGGTTATGCGGGGCGAAGAACTTCTCGGCAATGCTGCGGGCGGTGCCGATGGCGGCGTCGAAGGTTTCACGGTTGTGTTCGGCAAACCGCTCGCGCTGGGTCAGGCCCTCGGCATCGAGGACTTCGTACAGCTCGAAAGCCAGATTGCGGGAACTGAGCAGCGTCTCGGACATGGCGGCTTACCTGTGTGGGAATGGGCCTGAGTCTAAGTGCGCAAATAGAGGCTGGATAGCAAGATTGATCTGGGTGATGGAGGAGCAAAACAACAGCGGTGAGTTGCAAACACGGTCAGTGTGGGAGCGGGCTTGCTCGCGAATGCGGTGGATCAGTCAGTACATCTGGCGACTGACACTGCGCATTCGCGAGCAAGCCCGCTCCCACATTTTGACCGCGTTCCGTCAGTTAGCCGATGGTCATCAGGCTGGCGTTACCACCCGCAGCAGCAGTGTTGACGCTCAACGCCCGCTCGATCACCAGGCGCTCCAGGGCGATCCCGGTTTCGCCCGAAGACAAACCGTGAACCCCGACAATCGCCCCGCCACGCTTGGCCACTTGCTGGCAAACCCCGCGCAGTTGGTCGGAATCACCGTGATGCAGCACGGCATCAAACACGGTTTCATCCTTGGTCCAGTCAGCCACCCGCGTGATCTTCGCCTGAATATCCTTCGGCAAGCGTGCGAACACGGCCTTGGTCAATTCAGTTTCCGGCCATACCGCCGAGCCGCCGACTGCCAGCACGGCCGCCAGTTGCGTCAGCAGGTCGCCTTCCACTTCCGCCAGGCACAACACGTGCTCGCGGGGCAGGATGGCGTAGCTGTTGCGCTCGCCGGTCGGGCCGGCCAGTTGGCGGGTGATACCGCTTTGGGATTGCGCGGCGAACTGCACGCACAGGGCGCTCAAGTCGCTGAGCTTGCTGCTGTCGGCCCAGGCTTTCAGGGCGGTCAGCGGCTTGCTCATGGCATCCCGCAGGCGAACATCCGGTGCGGCCAGTGCATCACCACGGACGAAGGATTGCTCGATGGCGTCCGTAGGACGGGTCGACAGCAAACGGTACAGATACAGCGGGCCGCCAGCTTTCGGGCCAGTGCCCGACAAGCCTTCGCCACCGAACGGCTGTACACCGACCACGGCACCCACGATGTTGCGGTTAACGTAGACGTTACCGGCATGGACGTTGTCAATCACCTTGGCGATGGTCTCGTCGATGCGGGTGTGCACGCCCAGGGTCAGGCCATAGCCGGAGGCATTGATCTGGCCGATAAGCTGGTCGATCTCTTTGCGCTTGTAGCGCACCACGTGCAGCACCGGGCCGAAGATCTCCCGTTGCAGTTCGTCGAAGCTTTCCAGTTCGATCAGGGTTGGCATCACGAAGGTGCCGCGCTTGATCTCTTCGCTATCGGCAATCGCGACCTGGTAAACGTTGCGGCCTTTGTCGCGCATGGCCTGGATATGTTTCTCGATGCCAGCCTTGGCTTCGGCGTCGATCACCGGGCCGATATCCACCGACAGGCGCTCCGGGTTGCCGAGGCGGCATTCAGCCATGGCACCTTTAAGCATTTCGATGACGCGGTCAGCGGAATCTTCCTGCAAGCACAGTACGCGCAGGGCCGAGCAACGTTGACCGGCACTGTCGAAGGCCGACGACACTACGTCGATCACCACTTGTTCGGTGAGTGCCGAGGAGTCGACGATCATTGCGTTCTGGCCACCGGTTTCGGCGATCAGCGGAATCGGACGACCCTGTGCATCCAGGCGGCCGGCGACACTGCGTTGCAGCAAGCGCGCAACCTCGGTGGAACCGGTGAACATCACGCCCTTGACGCGATCATCACCCACCAGGCGCGCACCGACGGTTTCGCCCTGGCCCGGCAGCAGTTGCAGCACGCCTTCCGGAATCCCGGCTTCCAGCAGCAGGCGCACGGCTTGTGCGGCCACCAGCGGTGTTTGCTCGGCAGGCTTGGCCAGTACCGGGTTGCCGGCGGCCAGTGCAGCGGCGACCTGGCCACTGAAGATCGCCAGCGGGAAGTTCCACGGGCTGATGCACACCACCGGGCCCAGCGGGCGGTGAGCGTCGTTGGTGAAATCGTTGCGAGCCTGCACCGCGTAGTAACGCAGGAAGTCCACGGCTTCACGCACTTCGGCGATGGCGTTGGCGAAGGTCTTGCCGGCTTCGCGGGCCAGCAGGCCCATCAGCGGCTGGATCTCGCCTTCCATCAGGTCGGCGGCACGTTCCAGGATCGCGGCGCGTTCGGCGGGCGGGGTGGCCTGCCAGATTGGCGCAGCGTTCAGGGCGCACTGGATGGCGTTGTCGACGTCTTCGACAGTTGCTTCCTGTACGTGGCCGACGACGTCACGCAGATCCGACGGGTTCAACACCGGTGCAGCCGCTTCATTGCTGGAAGCGCAACCGAGCATCGGCGCGGCTTTCCAGTTGTTATGCGCGGTAGCCAGCAAGGCGCAGGACAGCGACGCCAGGCGGTGTTCGTTGGCCAGGTCGATACCGGCGGAGTTGGCGCGCTCGGCACCATACAGGTCACGCGGCAGCGGGATACGCGGGTGCGGCAGGCCGAAGCCGCCTTCCAGCGTCGCCATCTGCTCGATGCTGGCCACTGGATCGGCCACCAGCTCCTGGATCGAGATGGATTGGTCGGCAATACGGTTGACGAACGAGGTGTTGGCGCCGTTTTCCAGCAAGCGACGCACCAGGTAAGCCAGCAGTGTTTCGTGGGTGCCGACGGGTGCGTACACGCGGCACGGACGGTTCAGCTTGCCTTCGGAGACCTTGCCTACAACCTGCTCGTACAGAGGCTCGCCCATGCCGTGCAGGCATTGGAACTCGTACTGGCCGGGGTAATAGTTCTGACCGGCAATATGGTAAATCGCCGACAAGGTGTGAGCGTTGTGGGTGGCGAACTGCGGGTAGATAACTTCCGGTACCGAAAGCAGTTTGCGTGCACAGGCAATGTAGGAGACGTCGGTGTACACCTTGCGGGTGTACACCGGATAGCCTTCCAGGCCTTCGACCTGGGCGCGCTTGATTTCGCTGTCCCAGTACGCGCCTTTTACCAGGCGGATCATCAGACGGTGGCGGCTGCGGCGTGCCAGGTCGATCACGTAGTCGATCACATACGGGCAACGCTTCTGGTAAGCCTGGATCACAAAACCGATACCGTTCCAGCCCGTCAGTTGCGGCTCGAAGCACAGGCGTTCCAGCAGGTCGAGGGACAGCTCCAGGCGGTCGGCTTCTTCGGCGTCGATGTTCAGGCCGATGTCGTACTGCTTGGCCAGCAGGGTCAGCGACAGCAGGCGCGGGTACAACTCGTCCATCACGCGCTCGTACTGCGCACGGCTGTAACGCGGGTGCAGGGCCGAAAGCTTGATGGAAATGCCCGGGCCTTCATAAATCCCGCGACCGTGGGACGCCTTGCCGATCGAGTGGATGGCTTGTTCGTACGAGGCCAGGTATTTCTGGGCGTCATGTTCGGTAAGTGCGGCTTCACCGAGCATGTCGTAGGAATAGCGGAAGCCCTTGGCTTCGAACTTGCTCGCATTGGCCAAGGCTTCGGCGATGGTTTCACCGGTGACGAACTGCTCGCCCATCAGGCGCATGGCCATGTCGACGCCCTTGCGGATCATCGGCTCGCCGCTCTTGCCGATGATGCGGCTCAGGGACGAGGTCAGGCCGGCTTCGTTGTGGGTCGCGACCAGTTTGCCGGTCAGCAACAGGCCCCAGGTGGCGGCGTTGACGAACAGCGACGGGCTGTTGCCCAGGTGCGGGTGCCAGTTGCCGGTGCTGATCTTGTCGCGGATCAGTGCGTCGCGGGTGCCCTTGTCCGGGATGCGCAGCAGCGCTTCGGCGAGGCACATCAGCGCTACGCCTTCCTGGGACGACAGGGAAAATTCTTGCAGCAGGCCCTGGACGATGCCTGCACGGCCGCCGGCGCTTTTCTGATTGCGCAGTTTCTCGGCGATCGAAGAGGCGAGCTTGTTGGTGGCCTCGGCCATTGCCGCGGGCAAGCGAGCCTGCTCGATCAGCATCGGCACCACTTCCGGCTCCGGGCGACGGTAGGCGGCGGTGATCGAGGCGCGCAGTACGGATTGCGGCAGGATGCTTTCGGCAAATTCCAGGAAGCACTGGTGGGCGTGGTCGGTCTGGACCTCGCCGGCTTCTTCCGCGTCCTTGCTGCCCAGGCCGTTGAGCTCGGCCAGGGTTGCACCACCCTCGAGTTTCTCCAGGTAATTGAAAATCGCCTGCTTGATCAGCCAGTGCGGCGTGCGATCAATGGAGGTCGCGGCCGCCTTCAGGCGCTCGCGGGTCGGGTCGTCAAGTTTGACCCCAAGGGTGGTCGTAGCCATCTTTTTATCCTCATGGGTGCCACTACTGCGTGGCATCAGCTGGCGGCAAGATTAGCTTTGCGCCGAGAGAGGTGCAACCGGGTGCAACCCTTTTTATCCATGAATTTTTTGATGCTGATCGGGAAAAATTATCGTCACAGCCGAATCGGCTGCGCCTTGGTGCATTTGCTTCTGACTTTGGCTGCTCTTGCTCCGAAAAGGAGCAAAAACACGGTGTTTTCCACAAAAAACATCGAGGTGCAACTTATTCTCAAGAAACTGGTTGCACCTTATTTGCTTTGTTGAATAGCATTCGCGCCCAAGGTGCAACCTCTTACTGACGGTTCATCGGCTGATGGCTTTCCTGGGGAAACGTCAGTCATAAATGCGCGGCGCCAGGCTTCGTCTATCCACTAGCAAAGTGGATGGCCGTCCGGACAGACCGCCGCTACATAAAAACAAAGCCAGGGCGTAACTCAATGAGCGTAAGTAATCCTACCCTGATCACATTTGTGATCTATATCGCTGCCATGGTGCTGATCGGCTTCATGGCCTATCGCTCCACCAACAACCTTTCCGACTACATCCTCGGCGGTCGCAGCCTCGGCAGCGTGGTTACCGCGCTTTCGGCCGGTGCCTCGGACATGAGCGGCTGGTTGCTGATGGGCTTGCCCGGCGCGATCTACATGTCTGGCCTGTCGGAAAGCTGGATTGCCATCGGCCTGATCGTCGGTGCCTACCTGAACTGGCTGTTTGTAGCCGGCCGCCTGCGGGTGCAGACCGAGCACAACGGCGACGCCCTGACCCTGCCGGATTACTTCTCCAGCCGTTTCGAAGATAAAAGCGGCCTGCTGCGAATCATCTCTGCGGTGGTGATCCTGGTGTTCTTCACCATCTACTGCGCTTCCGGCATCGTGGCTGGCGCCCGTCTGTTTGAAAGCACCTTCGGCATGTCTTACGAGACCGCGCTGTGGGCGGGTGCTGCCGCGACCATTGCCTACACCTTCGTCGGTGGTTTCCTGGCCGTGAGCTGGACCGACACCGTGCAAGCCACGCTGATGATCTTCGCCTTGTTGCTGACCCCGATCATCGTGCTGCTGGCCACCGGTGGCGTCGACACCACCTTCCTGGCGATCGAAGCGCAGAACCCTGACAACTTCAACATGCTGAAAAACACCACCTTCATCGGCATCATTTCGCTGATGGGCTGGGGCCTGGGTTACTTCGGCCAGCCGCACATCCTCGCGCGTTTCATGGCGGCGGATTCGGTGAAATCTATTGCCAACGCACGTCGCATCTCCATGACCTGGATGATCCTGTGCCTGGGCGGCACCGTGGCGGTGGGCTTCTTCGGTATCGCCTACTTCTCGGCGCACCCGGAAGTCGCCGGTCCCGTGACCGAGAACCACGAGCGTGTGTTCATCGAGCTGGCCAAGCTGCTCTTCAACCCATGGATTGCCGGTGTGCTGCTGTCGGCCATCCTGGCGGCGGTAATGAGCACCCTGAGCTGCCAGTTGCTGGTGTGCTCCAGTGCCCTCACCGAAGACTTCTACAAAACCTTCCTGCGTAAAAACGCCTCCCAGGTCGAGCTGGTATGGGTCGGTCGCGCCATGGTGCTGTTGGTGGCGCTGATTGCCATCGCCATGGCCGCCAACCCGGAAAACCGCGTACTGGGCCTGGTGAGCTACGCCTGGGCCGGTTTCGGTGCTGCGTTCGGTCCTGTGGTACTGATCTCCGTACTGTGGAAAGGCATGACGCGTAATGGCGCATTGGCCGGCATCCTGGTGGGTGCGATCACCGTGATCGTGTGGAAGCACTTCAGCCTGTTTGGCCTGTACGAAATCATCCCGGGCTTCATCTTCGCCAGCCTGGCGATCTACTTCGTGAGCAAGCTGGGCGCTCCGACGGCTGGCATGCTTCAGCGGTTTGACGCAGCCGAGGCGGATTACAACCTCAACAAGTAATCGGCGGGGGCTTGAATGCCCGCTGAAGTGAAAACGGCCCGCATCTTTTGGATGACGGGCCGTTTTTTTGCCTTCCAGATCTCGCAGTGTTGTTTTCACAGATTCAGATGATCACTGAAGTAAACGGCCAATTTAAGGGCTCGCCTGGTGGCTGTGAGCGTTGAATGTGAGGCGGTTTTTATACTTTGGGAAAAGGGCTACAAACTACCGTCAGCTATCTGACAGTAGTTTGTGAAAGGGCATCCACCGATTTTGAATTCGTGGTTTTTCAGTCGTGGTCAGTGTCCGGCTGGTTGAGAAAAATCAGCACACCCAGGATCGCCATATAGAACTTGAACGCCGCTTCCTGGCCGTTCCACTGATGGGATTGCCACATCAGGAACCACTCGCCGCCGATCACCATAAAGCCGAAGAACCACACCACGAAACCCAGGGTCAGCCCGACGATTGCGCTTTTCTTGGCGCGATTGAAGTCGATACCTGTGGCACGACGAGCCCGCCACAAGGCCAGTGCTCCACGCGCCAGCAGCACGGCCGTCAGGGCTTCACCGGCGATGATCAGCCAATATGCACCGTGCCACAGCCATGGGGTGGTGATGGCGCGATACATCGCGGCGTTGCCGGGGAAGGTGGTGTCCATGCTCAGCACATGTTTGACGAAGGCAAAGTTGGAGCCGTAGTCGGTGATGTTGCTGAAGGCCACGAGTGTGGCGAAGGCTGCCAGGGCAAGGGTCAGGACGATTTTTGCGTAGCGGTTGGCCATGTTTTTTCCATTGTCATGGGGCGACGGGGGACGAATACGCTAGCACGCTGGTGGTAGGGCTTCGATGCCTGATACATGAAGATTAAAGCGCCTGCGATGTAGGGATTTACTGATTTGCCTGCAGCGCACTCAGCTCGGCAAACAGCTGGTGCAGAATCGGCCACCCACTACTCGCAGAGAAACACCGGATGTTCGCTCCTGCCAATCAAAGTGCCTTTAGCCTGACCCTCGACGGTGTGCCAAGTGTTCTCAAGGTGCGTGAGTTCACTGGCGATGAATTCATCAGCCTGCCCTATCGTTTTGACCTTGAACTGGTCAGCGAGCAACCCGACCTTGACCTGGAAAGCTTGATGCATCGCCAGGCGTTCCTGGGGTTTGATGCGCATGGCCATGGTATTCATGGCCAAGTTTATCGGGTGGCGCAAGGCGACTCGGGCAAGCGCCTGACGCGTTATCAGATCACGCTGGTTCCGCGGTTGGCTTATCTTGAGCACAGCGCTCACCAGCGGATTTTCCAGAACCGGACGGTGCCGCAGATCATTGCACTGGTGCTGGAAGGGCAGGGTATCCAGGCGGATGCCTTCTCGTTTCAACTGAGCGGGGTGTACCCCGAGCGTGAGTACTGCGTTCAGTTTGGCGAAACCGATCTGGCGTTCATCCAGCGCTTGTGCGCCGAGTCGGGCATTCACTACCACTTCCAGCATCACCCCGAGCGCCACCTTTTGGTGTTCGGCGATGACCAGAGCGTGTTCGCCCAGCCTGAGCAAGCCACTCAATACGCGGCGGGTTCGGGGATGGTTGCCGACACGCCGGTGATCAAGCGTTTTACCCTGCGGTTGAAGACCCGTACCACCGATGTGAATCTGCGGGACTACGACTTCAGAAAGCCACGCCTGAGCTTGGAAAGCACGGCGTCCGGCGGCCAGCGTCCCATGCTGGAGGAACAGTGTTATCCCGGGAATTTTACGGATCGCGCTCATGGTAAATACCTGGCGCAACGTAGGTTGGAGCGCCATCGCGGTGACTTTCGCCAGGCCAGTGGCCATAGCGACCAGCCGTCCCTGGTCAGCGGGCAGTTCCTGAGGATGGGAGGGCATCCTCGCCAGGAATGGAATGATTTGTGGCTGGTCACCCAGGTGACGCATGCAGGGCGCCAGCCTCAGGTGCTGGAGGAGTCGACCATCGACGCCTCAGGTGATGAATCGGCTCAGGGCTACAGCAATCACTTTGTCGTAACGCCATGGGAGGTGCCGTTTCGAACACCGCTGCTGGTATCGCGACCGCCGGTGTCTGGCTATCAAAACGCCGTGGTTACAGGGCCGGCAGGCAGCGAGATCCATTGTGACGAGTATGGCCGGGTCAAGGTGCAGATGGCCTGGGATCGCGCCGGGGAGCACGACGAACATTCCAGTTGCTGGCTGCGGGTGGCCAGTGGCTGGGCCCATGAGCACTACGGCTCGGTGTTGATCCCGCGGGTGGGCATGGAGGTGCTGGTGGGTTTCGTCGACGGCGACGCCGACACGCCGCTGGTGGTCGGTTGCCTGGCCAATGCCGCCACGCCGGTGCCGCTGGACCTGCCAGCCGACAAGACCCGCAGCATCTTCCGTAGCCAGACCAGCCCCGGCGGCGGTGGCTACAACGAGCTGCGCATCGAGGACCGCAAGGGTGCCGAGGAAATCTACCTGCGCGCCCAGCGCAACTGGACCCAGCATGTACTGCACGACCAGCACGTGCAGGTCGACAACCAGCGCGACGTGATCGTTAAAGGCCTTGATCGTCAAGAGCTTCAGGGCGAAGAACAGCGCACCACCCACGGCAACCGCCTGACCGAACTCAAGCAGGACGATCACCTGATGGTCGCGGGTTCCCAGCAGGTACGTGCCGGGTTGACCATTCACATCGGTGCCGGGCAAAACGTCGTTATTGATGCGGGTGCCAGCGTGACCCTCCAGGCCGGTGGGCAGTGGATCAACGTTTCGGCGGGCGGGATTTTCAGCAGCACGCAAATCCAGCTTGGCGGCTCCCCGGCACCGGTGGGAGCGCCGCTGACGCCGGGGCTGCAGGAAAAGTTGCTGGCGGTAATACCTGCACCGTTGAGTGCCGTCCAGGTGTCAAGCCTGAAGCGCAGCGCACCCTTTTGCGAAGAGTGCGAGCGCTGCAGGAATGGCGTGTGCAATACGCCCCTGCATCGCAATACATCACTGCCCGGTGGTGCGCCATGATTTCTCCCGGGCAGTGGCTTGAGGCTGCGCCGTTGCAGGCGGGCGAGCAGTTGTTTGCGGTGATGGGCAATGCCAGCGACTGCAAGCCGCTCGATGCGTGGCGGCGTACCGACGGACGTGCACTTAGCCCCATCTGGGCGGGCAGCGAGTATGCAGCGTGGGAGGAGGTCATGCCCTACGTCGCGGTGGTCGCCGTGGACAGCGCTTTTCTGAAATGGGCCGCCGAATGCGAAGGTATCGACTGGGGTTGGCTGGCGGTGTCGTCCTGTTCCTTGCACACCGTCGTCGAGCATCTGCGCAGCCTGACCAAGGTACTGTTGCCGGAAGGGCCGGCGGTGTTCTTTCGCTTCTGGGACGGTGCTTATGTCCTGCCTGTGTTGCAGGCGCTGGGGCCACAGGCAAAGGAGTTGCTCCCGGTGTTCAGTCGCTACTGGATCAATGGTCGCCAGCATGAGGTAGCGGTTACGGCAGCGGGAGCGGCAAAGCCCGGCCCATGGTGGCAAGTGCCGCCGCATGTTCTCCAGCGCCTGGGTGAGCAAACGAGCGTTACGCAGGTGGACAACCTGTTGCAATGGCTGGAAGAACAGCGCCCGGACCTGTACAGCGCCTTTGTGCCGGCGACCTTGAAGCACAAGGTCGCCTGCTTCGTGCGCCGGCCGGATGTCAGCCATCAGGCGCTGGCCGCCTGGCTGGCCTCAGAGCTGGGTTGAGGCCAGCGACTGCTGCAAGTCTTCGATCAGGTCCTCAATCGCCTCAATGCCGACAGACAGGCGAATCATCTCCGGCTTCACCCCGGCCTTCGCCTGCTCCTGTTCATTCATCTGGCGATGGGTGGTGGACGCCGGGTGGCAGGCCAGGGACTTGGCATCGCCAATGTTCACCAGGCGCTTGAAGATCTGCAGCGAATCGTAGAAACGCACGCCCGCCTCATAACCACCCTTCAGGCCGAAGGACAGAATCGCCGACGGTTTGCCCTGCATGTATTTCTGCGCCAAATGATGGTGGGGGTGATCCGGCAGGCCGGCGTAGCTGACCCACTCCACCAGTGCGTGGTCTTGCAGGAAGTGGGCAATCTTCAAGGCGTTTTCGGTGTGGCGCTCCATGCGCAGGGCCAGGGTTTCCAGGCCTTGCAGCAGCAGGAATGCATTCATCGGCGCCAGGGCCGCGCCGGTGTTGCGCAGCGGCACGGTACGGGCGCGGGCAATGAACGCCGCCGGGCCGAATTTTTCGCTGTAGACCACACCGTGATAGGCCGGCTCCGGCTGGTTGAGGCCGGGGAATTTCTCCGGGTACTGGGTCCAGGGAAAGGTGCCGCTGTCGACGATCACGCCACCCAGCGAGTTGCCGTGGCCGCCCACGTATTTGGTCACCGAATGCACGACGATGTCTGCGCCGAACTGGATCGGCTTGCACAGGATTGGCGTGGCCACGGTGTTGTCCACCATCAGCGGCACGCCACGGGCGTGGGCGACGTTGGCCAGGGCTTCGATATCGATGATATTGCCTGCCGGGTTGCCGATGCTCTCGCAGTACACCAGTTTGGTGTTGTCATCGATCAGCTCGGCGATGGCTTCGGCGGAGTCGTCACGGGCGAAGCGCACGTCAACGCCGAAGCTCGGCAGCAAGTGGGCGAACAGGGTGTAGGTGCCACCGTACAGCTGCGGGGTGGTGACGATGTTGTCACCGGCACGGGTCAGGGTCTGGATCGCGTAGTGGATCGCCGCGCTGCCGGCCGACACCGCCAGGGCTGCGATGCCGCCTTCGAGTGCTGCGATGCGTTGCTCCAGCACGTCGTTGGTGGGGTTCATGATGCGCGTGTAGATATTGCCGGGCACGTCGAGGTTGAACAGGTCGGCGCCGTGCTGGGCGTTATCGAATTCGAAAGCGACGTTCTGGTAGATCGGCACGGCGACGGCCTTGGTAGTCGGGTCCGACTTGAAGCCATGGTGCAAAGCGATGGTGGCGTCTTTCATGAGTTGTTATGACCTCCATGGATAATTGCTCGCCACAATAAATCCGCTTTCGCACCGCCAATTAGACTATTTTCGGCAGCGCCCCTGTGTTTGCGGCATAAGCGCCACCTGACGCGCAGCCCTGCACCTTTGCCTGCGTAAAAGGTAAACTTCGCCCCCTGCGCAGGAGCAACCATGAATTATCGTCACGCCTATCACGCCGGCAACCACGCCGATGTCTTCAAACACCTGACCTTGACCCGCCTCATCGCCCTGATGTCGCGCAAGGAGCAGCCGTTTGCCTATCTCGACACCCACGCCGGCATTGGTCTGTACGACCTGCAGGGCGACCAGGCGAACCGTACCGGTGAATACCTGGAAGGCATCGCCCGCCTGTGGGGCCAGGCCGACCTGCCGCCGCTGACCGCCGATTACATGCGTGTGCTGCACGAGATGAACCCGGATGGCGAATTGCGCTACTACCCGGGTTCGCCGGAGCTGGCGCGACGCCTGACTCGTCCTCAGGACCGCGTGCTGCTCAACGAAAAGCACCCGGAAGACGGCCTGCTGCTCAAGGACAACATGAAGGGTGATCGTCGGGTGAAAGTCCACCTTGGCGAAGGTTGGCACGTGCCGCGGGCATTGCTGCCGGTGCCGGAAAAGCGTGCGTTGATGTTGATAGACCCGCCGTTCGAGAAGCTCGACGAGATGCAGCGCTGCGCCGCGTCCCTCAAGGAAGCCGTGAGCCGGATGCGCCAGACAGTGGCTGCGATCTGGTACCCGGTGAAGGACCAGCGCATGCTGCGCCGCTTCTACCAGGACCTGGCCGGTACCGGTGCGCCGAAGTTGCTGCGGGTGGAATTGCTGGTGCATCCGCTGGACACGCCCAACACCCTGACCGGTTCGGGTCTGGCGATTGCCAATCCGCCGTGGGGGCTGGAGGAGGAGTTGCGTGAGCTGCTGCCGTGGTTGTCCAAGCAGCTTGGGCAAACCCAGGGTGGCTGGCAGATGGATTGGCTTATCGCCGAGTAACTGATCGTTCCCACGCTCTGCGTGGGAACGCATCCTGTGACGCTCTGCGTCACGAATTTCAGAGCGGACGCGGAGCGCCCAGAGCGGCATTCCCACGCAGAGCGTGGGAACGATCTGGTGCAATCAGATCGGGCAGGTCACGCCGGTGCCGCCGATTCCGCAGTAACCCTGCGGATTCTTCGCCAGGTACTGCTGGTGGTACGCCTCGGCGAAATACACCGTCGGCGCTTCTTCGATTTCGGTGGTAATGGTGCCCAGGCCCGCCTTGGTCAACTCCGCCTGATAAGCCTCTGCGCTGGCCTTCGCCGCCTCCAGGTGCTCCGGCTTGACCGCGTAGATAACCGAACGATACTGGCTGCCGATGTCATTGCCCTGGCGCATGCCCTGGGTCGGGTTGTGCAGTTCCCAGAACATTTTCAGCAGCTCTTCGTAGCTGATCTTGTCCTGGTCAAACACCACCAACACCACTTCGCTGTGGCCGGTCAGGCCCGAGCAGACTTCTTCATACGTCGGGTTCGGCGTGTAGCCGCCGGCATAGCCCACTACCGTGCTGACTACACCGTCACGCTGCCAGAAACGACGCTCTGCACCCCAGAAGCAACCCAGGCCGAAGATCGCAAACTCTACGTTGTCGACAAAGGGGCCCAGCAGCGGGTTGCCGTTGACGAAGTGCGTCTCGGGCAGCGACATCGGGGTTTCACGGCCAGGCAAAGCTTGTTCTTGAGTGGGAAGCACGTTTTTATTCACCAGGATTTCCGAGCGCAAGACCATGATCAGTCCTCTCAGTCAGATTGAGTTACAAGTAAGAATTCAGACTGCCAGTGTGCCCGAGTGTTACCGCGCTGTCAGGCGATTGGCCCGCGAGGATAGCGTTTAAGCATCGTCAGCAGCTCGGCCCCCGGGATTGGCCGGTCGAACAGGTAGCCCTGGCCGACGTCGCAACGGTGGCGGCGCAGGAACGCCAGCTGCTCGGCGGTCTCGATGCCTTCGGCCACCACCTTGAGCTTGAGGTTGTGGGCCATGGCGATCACCGCCGAGGTGATTTCCATGTCGTCCTGGTTGTCCGGGATTTCATGGATGAAGCTGCGATCAATCTTGATGATGTCGATCGGGAATTTTTTCAGGTAGCTCAGCGACGAGTAACCGGTACCGAAGTCATCCATCGCCAGGGTCAAGCCGAAACTCTTCAGTTGGTCCAGTTGCAGGCGCGTGTCTTCGGTGGCTTCCAGCAGCAGGCCTTCGGTCAACTCCAGTTCCAGCAGGTTGGCCGGCAACTGTTCTTCCTTGAGGATCGTGGCAATCGAGGCCACCAGGTCCGGGTCGGAAAACTGCTTGGGCGACAGGTTGATCGCCACTTGCAGGTTGCCCATGCCGGCGGCTGTCAGCTGTCGGCTCATGCGGCAGGCCTGGCGGGCGATCCATTTGCCGATGGGGATGATCAGCCCAGTCTCTTCAGCCACGCTGATGAATTGATCGGGGCGGATCATGCCCTTTTCCGGATGGTTCCAGCGTAACAACGCTTCCATCCCCAGCAGACGACCGCTGCGCAGGCACAGCTTGGGCTGGTAGAACACGTCCAGTTCGTTCTGGGTCAGGGCGCGGCGCAGATTGTTTTCCACGAACAGCTTGTAGCTGGCTTCGGCATTCAGCGCTTCGGTAAATACCTGCACCTGGTGTTTGCCGTTGGCCTTGGCCTTGTGCAGCGCCAGGCCGGCGTTGCGCATCAGGGTCTGCGGATCGCGGCCATGCAGCGGCGCGCAGGCGAGGCCCACGGAGCCGGTGACGCTGATCAGCTGGTTGTCGACGAACATCGGCTTGTCGAGGGTGGCCAGCAACTGGCTGGCGACCTGCTGGCCGGTTTCAAGGTCGGTATCGTCCAGCAGCACGGCAAATTCGTTACTGGCAAACCGCGCCAGGCTGCCACTGGCGGTCAGGCTGTTGCGCAGGCGCCGGGCCAGGCTGATCAGCAGCTTGTCGCCGGTCTGGTGGCCGAGGCTGTCGTTGATCCGCTTGAAGTTGTCGATGTCCACCAGCAGCAGGCTGATGGGGCTGTCGCTGTCCCGGGCAAAGCGTTCGTCCAGGTTGCGGATGAACGCCGGGCGGTTGCCCAGGTTGGTCAGGTTGTCGGTGTAGGCCAGCCGCTCGATGCGCTGCTGGGCCAGCTTGGTCTGGGTGATGTCTTCGTAGATGCCGATGT
The DNA here is from genome assembly GCF_013386485.1 of Pseudomonas sp. P7758. Classification (NCBI taxonomy): domain Bacteria; kingdom Pseudomonadati; phylum Pseudomonadota; class Gammaproteobacteria; order Pseudomonadales; family Pseudomonadaceae; genus Pseudomonas; species Pseudomonas sp. P7758. The sequence goes on from NZ_JACARS010000005.1 coordinate 69,882, forward strand.
AATGGGTCAACTCACGGTTGTCGCCATAAACCTTGGAGATCGACAACTGGCCCCAGTAGGGTTCGAGGTTCTTGCGCCGGCTCTTGAACTCGCCTTGCCAACTGTTGCTCTTGGCCAGGCTTGAAGGCGCGTCGAACAGCAGCTCGCTGAGGTTCTCCAGTGCCGGCAGTTCCGACAGCTGGTGGCCGTGGACTTCTTCGGTGCTGTACTGGGTGATCGCGGTAAAGCTGGGGTTGACGTATTCCACCACGCCGTCGCAATTGACCAGCAGGAACGCATTGGCGCTTTGCTCCACGGCTCGCTGGAACAAGTGCAGGGCACTGGTGGCGGTGCGGCGGTTGTGGTTGTTGATCACCTGGGCGAACTGGTCGGCCAGCTCGCCGGCAAAGGCGATCTCGTCGGACTGCCAGACGCGGGTGCTGCCACTTTGCTCCAGGCACAACACGCCGACCACGTTGCCATCGACGCGGATGCTGGCGTCGAGCATGGCGTGGATATCCCGCGGGCGCAGGCTCTCGGCCATCTCACGCGTGCGTGGGTCGCGCATGGCGTTGGTGGCGTCGATCGCACGACTGGTTTGCAGGGCTTCCAGGTAATCCGGGAAGCCACTGGCATCGATAGACTCTGGCAGGTGGTGCTGCTGATCGGCGCGGTGATAAGCGGAAATCGGCACCAGATGCTGGTTTTCGAGGTTCCAGATGCTCGCGCAGTCGATCTGGTAGATATCGCAGGCACTGCGGGTGATCAGCTCGGCGGCTTCCTGCAGCGAGTTGTTGGTGCTGTAGCGCTGGCGGGCCAGCAGCAGGATCAATTCCTGCTGGGCGCGTACCCGCTCAAGGTGTTGCAGTTGTTCCTGCTGGGCGCGCTGGTTGAGTTCCAGGGCAATCTGCAAGCGGCTGTTCTGGCTCTCCAGGTCTGCCGCAGGGGCTGGTGGGAGATCACTGAACAGGCCGTCGACCACCATCAGGTAGCCGCGCAGCAGGTGACGATTGTGTTGTTTGTAGGCTTCACCCAGTTCCAGCAGGCTCAATGGGCCGTCGTTGGTGTGCAGGGTGTAGCGCACCAGGTAATGCGGGCTGATGGTCAGCTGTTCCTGGATCGCATCATGTAGCTGATAGCGCGCCTGGGGCTCCATCAGGCTGGCGTAGGGCGAGCCGATCAGGGCGCACAGTTCCATCGCGGGCAGGCCGAACTGGCGTTCGCAATTGGGGTCGAGGTACAGCAGGGCCCAGCTAGCCTCATTAAGCCGCTCGAAACGCAGCATACCGAGGCGCGAAGGCACCGGTAATTGCGTCACTACCTCGGCCGCCGTACGGGCGACATCGGGTTGGCTTTTCATGGGGAAACTCGCTTGGAAAAATGCGCATCGCGCCGGGCTCACGCCCTCTTTACTGTTGCCTGCGGCAAGGTTGCATCATGCAGCACAGGCTGACAAGAGAGGATGAAGGCTAAGTGCTATAAGTAGGTTATCGGCCAGCGAGCGGTTTTCTGCAACCGGGGTGATGGGCGGTGTACAACCTCGATTTCCGTGTCCAGGTTTTCCCTGGAAAGCAGGCAAAAAAAGCCCCGCCAATTGGCGGGGTTGAGGTACGAGCGTGGCGCTCGGAAATCGTTGAAGCCAGGTCTTCTGCATGGGCAGAAGACCTGTTGTGGCTTAAAGCAGGATGGTGCGGATGTCGTTCAGCAACTGGCTCAGGCGCTGGGTGAAGCGTGCGGCAGCCGCGCCGTTGATCACACGGTGATCGTAGGACAGCGACAGTGGCAGCATCAGCTTCGGCTGGAACGCTTTACCGTCCCACACAGGCTGGATAGTGGCCTTGGAAACACCCAGGATCGCCACTTCCGGCGCGTTGACGATTGGCGTGAAGCCAGTGCCGCCAATGTGCCCGAGGCTGGAGATGGTGAAGCACGCGCCCTGCATGTCGTCCGGGGTGAGCTTCTTGTCGCGGGCCTTGGCAGCCAGTGCAGCAGCCTCAGCGGCAAGCTGCAGCAGGCTCTTCTGGTCGACGTTCTTGATGACCGGTACCAGCAGGCCATCCGGAGTGTCGACGGCAAAGCCGATGTGCACGTACTTCTTGCGAATGATCGCCTTGCCGCTTGGCGCCAGCGAACTGTTGAAGTCCGGCAGCTCCTTGAGCAAATGTGCGCAAGCCTTGAGCAGCAGGGGCAGCACGGTCAGCTTCACGCCGGCCTTCTCGGCCACGGCTTTCTGCGCAACGCGGAATGCTTCCAGGTCGGTGATGTCGGCCTGGTCGAACTGGGTCACGTGCGGGATGTTCAGCCAGCTGGCGTGCAGGCCGGCCGCGCCGATTTGCATCAGGCGGGTCATCGGCACTTCTTCGATTTCGCCGAAGCGGCTGAAGTCGACGGTGCGGATCGGCGGAATGCCCGAGCCACCGGTAGCAGCGCCGGCAGCCGGAGCTTCCTTGGCCTTCTGCATCATGGATTTGACGTAAACCTGCACGTCTTCCTTGAGCACGCGACCGTGAGGACCGCTGGCGGTTACCGCGCTCAACTCGACGCCGAATTCACGGGCCAGTTGGCGCACGGCAGGGCCGGCATGAACCTTGGCACCGCTTGGCGCAGGTGCAGCCGCCGGAGCCGGTACGGCCTCGGCTTTTGCAGCAGGCGCAGGTGCAGGCGCGGCGGCAGCCGGTGCGGCTTCAGCCTTGGCGGCCGGAGCAGCGGCGGCTGGAGCGGCAGCAGCAGGAGCCGAAGCGCCCGCTACTTTCAGCTTGAGGATGAAGTCACCAGTGCCGACTTCGTCTTCCAGCTTCACGGCAATGCTTTCCACCACACCGGCAGCCGGCGAAGGGATTTCCATGGAGGCCTTGTCGGACTCCAGGGTGATCAGCGATTGATCAGCTTCGACGGTGTCGCCGACTTTAACCAGCAGCTCGATGATCTTGGCCTTGCCCGACGAACCGATGTCCGGAACATGAATGTCCTGAACTGTTTCGGCGGCAGGTGCAGCCGCCGGAGCCGCAGGGGCCTCGGCAGCAGCGGCAGGCTTCTCGGCGGCAGGAGCCGGGGCAGCAGCAGGAGCGGCCGCCGCAGGGGGCGCATCAGCGGCACCTTCGATTTCCAGCTCAAGCAGTTCGTCGCCTTCTTTCAGGCGGTCGCCCAGCTTCACTTTCAGGCTTTTGACCACGCCGGCCTTGGGAGCAGGGATTTCCATGCTCGCCTTGTCCGATTCCAGGGTCAGGATGCTCTGGTCGGCTTCGACGGTGTCGCCGACCTTCACAAACAGTTCAATTACTTCACCTTCACCGCTGCCGATGTCAGGTACGCGAATGAGTTCGCTCACAGAAAGTCTCCTCAGCAGTCCAGTGGGTTGCGTTTTTCCGGGTTGATCCCGAACTTGACGATAGCGTCTGCTACCACCTTGGGTTCGATTTCACCACGGTCAGCCAAGGCTTCCAGGGCTGCCAACACCACGAAGTGACGGTCGACTTCGAAGAAGTGACGCAGCTTCTTGCGGCTGTCACTACGGCCGAAACCGTCGGTGCCCAGGACTTTGAATTCCTTGGACGGTACCCACTGACGAATTTGTTCAGCAAACAGCTTCATGTAGTCGGTAGAGGCGATAACCGGACCCTTACGGCCAGCCAGGCACTCTTCGACGTAGGTGCGCGCAGGCTTCTGGCCTGGGTGCAGGCGGTTGCTGCGCTCTACGGCCAGGCCGTCGCGACGCAGTTCGTTGAAGCTGGTAACGCTCCATACGTCAGCACCGACGTTGAACTCTTCACGCAGGATTTTTGCAGCTTCACGCACTTCGCGCAGGATGGTGCCGGAGCCCATCAGTTGCACGTGGTGAGCGGCTTCCTTGGTGTCTTCTTCGAGCAGGTACATGCCCTTGATGATGCCTTCCTCGACACCGGCCGGCATGGCTGGCTGCTGGTAGGACTCGTTCATCACGGTGATGTAGTAGAAAACGTCCTGCTGCTCTTCGGTCATCTTCTTCATGCCGTCCTGGATGATCACCGCCAGCTCATAGCCGTAGGTTGGATCAAAGGTGCGGCAGTTCGGGATGGTGCCCGCCAGGATGTGGCTGTGACCGTCTTCGTGTTGCAGGCCTTCGCCGTTCAGCGTGGTCCGCCCGGCAGTACCGCCGATCAGGAAGCCACGGGTACGGCTGTCGCCTGCTGCCCAAGCCAGGTCGCCAATACGCTGGAAACCGAACATCGAGTAGAAGATGTAGAACGGCAGCATCGGCTGGTTGTGGCTGGAGTACGAAGTACCGGCAGCGATGAAGGAGCTCATGGCGCCCGCTTCGTTGATGCCTTCTTCGAGGATCTGGCCCTTCTTGTCTTCCTTGTAGAACATCACCTGGTCTTTATCGACTGGCTCGTAGAGCTGGCCGACGGAGGAGTAGATGCCCAACTGACGGAACATGCCTTCCATACCGAAGGTACGGGCTTCGTCCGGGATGATCGGCACGATACGCGAGCCGATTTCCTTGTCCTTGACCAGCTGCGCGAGGATCCGCACGAAGGCCATGGTGGTGGAGATTTCACGGTCGCCCGAGCCGTCCAGGATTGCCTTGAGGGTATCCAGTGGCGGAGTAGGGATGTTGAAGCTCTTGGCGCGGCGCTGTGGCACGAAACCGCCCAGTGCAGTGCGACGCTCGCTGAGGTAGCGGGCTTCGGCGCTGTTTGGCTCCGGCTTGAAGAACGGCAGGTTCTCCAGCTCTTCGTCCTTGACCGGGATGTCGAAGCGGTCGCGGAACAACTTCAGGCTGTCGACATCGACTTTCTTGGTGTTGTGCGCAGTGTTCTTCGCTTCGCCGGCACCGGTGCCATAACCCTTGATGGTCTTGGCCAGGATGACGGTCGGTTGTTCTTTGTGGTTGACCGCTTCGTGGTATGCCGCGTAGACCTTGTACGGGTCGTGGCCGCCACGGTTGAGTTTCCAGATCTCGTCGTCGGACAGGTCTGCAACCATTGCCTTGAGTTCAGGCGTGTTGAAGAAGTGTTCACGTACGAACGCGCCGTCTTTGGCTTTGTAGTTCTGGTACTCGCCGTCGATGACTTCGTCCATGCGGCGTTGCAGGATGCCGTCGACGTCCTTGGCCAGCAGTGGGTCCCAGAAACGGCCCCAGATGACTTTGGTCACGTTCCACTGAGCACCACGGAACACGCCTTCGAGTTCCTGGATGATCTTGCCGTTGCCGCGAACCGGGCCGTCGAGGCGCTGCAGGTTGCAGTTGATGACGAAGATCAGGTTGTCCAGCTTCTCGCGGCCAGCCAGGGAAATGGCGCCCAGGGATTCCGGCTCGTCACACTCGCCGTCGCCCAGGAAGCACCAGACTTTCTGCTTGCCTTCAGGGATGAAGCCACGGGCTTCCAGGTACTTCATGAAGCGTGCCTGGTAGATCGCCTGGATCGGGCCCAGGCCCATGGATACCGTCGGGAACTGCCAGAAATCAGGCATCAGCCAAGGGTGCGGATAGGACGAGAGGCCCTGGCCGTCGACTTCCTGGCGGAAGTTGTTCATTTGTTCTTCCGTGATGCGGCCTTCCATGAACGCACGGGCGTAGACGCCTGGCGAGGTGTGGCCCTGGAAGTAGATCAGGTCGCCGCCATGTTCTTCGGTCGGGGCCTGGAAGAAGTAGTTGAAGCCGATGTCATACAGGGTTGCGCTGGAAGCGAAGCTGGAGATGTGACCGCCCAGGTCAGAATCTTTCAAGTTCGTGCGCATTACCATCGCCATGGCGTTCCAGCGTACCAGCGAGCGAATGCGGCGTTCCATGAACAGGTCGCCAGGCATGCGTGCTTCGTGGGTTACCGGGATGGTGTTGCGATACGGCGTGGTGATGGCGTAGGGCAGTTGCGAGCCGCTGCGGGTCGCGAGTTCGCCCATACGGGTCATCAGGTAGTGAGCACGGTCTTCGCCTTCTTTGTCGAGAACCGATTCCAGGGCGTCCAGCCATTCCTGGGTTTCGACGGGATCGAGGTCTTGCATGGCTTGCTCCAGGGCGGAAAGGCTACCAGAATCGGTTGCCTGAAGTTTGCGACTGGCCTTGTGGGCAGACGACATAAATTCTTGGATGGCCGAAGGTTGCTTCGGCGTCCTGTAGTTTTACTACAAATCGTCGGCCATTTCAGCCTTTCGAATGTATATACGAGTAGTAAAACTACACAAGACTGAGCGGATTGCTCGGTCTAGCTGGCGAGCATAATCGTTATTGTTGATCTTTTGCGAACAAGAAAGGGTAGAGATTTGATGTTGACTGCCAAAAAAGAAAAATTTTCAGCTATTTCTAACCTTTGTTCGACAGTCCTTCACCGAGCGTGGTTCTTGCGTTCACAGCTACAAGCCCTTTACGCGCCGATCAAGGATAGACCATGAGCCTTCCAATGCAGGCCGAACTCCCGGCCATCCTGCTTCCATTTGCCAAGCGGGCCGAGCAGTCATTTCGTGACGCCGTGGCCGGATTGGACGGCGATAATGGCCTTTCTGAGTGGACGCCGCAACGTTGGGCTGACTTCGCCCGTGTGTGCGCCGCCAGTGATTTCGTCATTGAACAGAGTGTTCGTGACCCTTTGATGTTGCTCGAGCTGGTGGCCTGGGGCGAACTGGACCGCAGCTTTGCCCCCGGCGAGCTGTGCGGACAGATTGCAACGGCCGTGCAACAAGCCGAGACAGAAGACGAACTGGGCCGGGTTCTGCGCCGCCAGCGCACCCGCCAGCAGGTGCGGATCATCTGGCGCGACCTGACCCGACAGGCGGACCTGGTGCAAACCTGCCGCGACCTGTCGGACATGGCCGACGCCAGCATCGACCAGGCCTATCAGTGGTTGTACCAGCGCCACTGCGTATTGTTCGGCACACCCACGGGCCGTCGCAGCGGCGAACCGCAGCACATGGTCATCCTCGGCATGGGCAAGCTCGGCGCAGTGGAGCTGAACCTGTCGTCCGACATCGACCTGATCTTCGCCTACCCCGAAGGCGGCGACACGGTTGGCGTGAAGCGCTCGCTGGACAACCAGGAGTTCTTCATCCGCCTTGGTCAAAAACTGATCAAGGCCCTGGACCCGATGACCGTCGACGGCTTTGTGTTCCGGGTCGACATGCGCCTGCGACCTTACGGCTCAGCCGGGGCGCTGGTGCTCAGTTTCAACGCGCTGGAGCAGTACTACCAGGACCAGGGCCGCGACTGGGAACGCTACGCCATGATCAAGGCGCGGGTGGTGGCCGGTGACCAGGTGGCCGGTGCGCAACTGCTCGACATGCTGCGACCGTTTGTCTACCGGCGTTACCTGGACTTTTCCGCCATCGAAGCGCTGCGCACCATGAAGCAGTTGATCCAGCAGGAAGTGCGGCGCAAGGGCATGGCCGAGAACATCAAGCTGGGCTCGGGCGGCATCCGTGAAGTCGAATTTATCGCCCAGGCGTTCCAGCTGATCCACGGTGGCCGTGACCTGAGCCTGCAGCAGCGCCCACTGTTAAAAGTGCTGGGTACCCTGGAAGGCCAGGGTTACCTGCCGCCGGCGGTGGTCGCCGAGCTGCGCGATGGCTATGAATTCCTGCGCTACACCGAGCACGCGATCCAGGCGATCGCCGATCGCCAGACGCAGATGCTCCCGGATGGCACCGAAGACCAGGCGCGGATTGCCTTCATGCTGGGCTTTCCGGACTGGACCGCGTTTCATGAGCGCCTGATGTACTGGCGTGGCCGGGTGGACTGGCATTTCCGCCAGGTGATTGCCGATCCGGATGAAGAAGAGGGCGAAGAGAGCGAGTTGATGGTGGGCGGTGAGTGGTTGCCGTTGTGGGAAGAGTCCCAGGACGAGGAAGCCGCCTGCCGTCAGTTGCAGGAAGGCGGTTTTACCGACGCGCCCAAAGCCTTGAAAACCCTGGCCGGCCTGCGCAGCAGTCCGCAATTGCGTGCCATGCAGCGCCTGGGTCGCGAGCGTCTGGATGCATTTATCCCGCGCTTGCTGGCCCAGGCCGTCGAACATGCCAACCCGGACCTGGTACTGGAGCGCGTCCTGCCCTTGGTCGAAGCCGTCGCCCGGCGTTCCGCTTATCTGGTGCTGCTGACGGAAAACCCCGACGCCCTGCGTCGCCTTCTGACCCTGTGCGCCGCCAGCCCGTGGATTGCCGAGCAGATCACTCGCTTCCCGCTGCTGCTGGACGAACTGCTCAACGAAGGCCGCCTGTTCAAGCCGCCGCTGGCGCCGGAACTGGCCGCCGAATTGCGCGAGCGCCTGACGCGCATCCCCGAAGACGACCTTGAGCAGCAGATGGAAGCCCTGCGCCACTTCAAGCTGGCCCACCGCCTGCGGGTGGCCGCCTCGGAAATCGCCGGCAGCCTGCCGTTGATGAAAGTCAGCGACTACCTGACCTGGCTCGCCGAAGCCATCCTCGAACAAGTGCTGGCCCTGGCCTGGCGCCAGACGGTTGCCCGCTACGGCTCGCCGCAACGGGTGGACGGCACCTTGTGCGATCCTGGCTTCATCATTGTCGGTTATGGGAAAGTCGGCGGCATCGAATTGGGGCATGGTTCGGACCTGGACCTGGTGTTTATCCATGACGGTGACCCCCAGGCCGAAACCGACGGTGCCAAGCCGATCGATGGCGCGCAGTTCTTTACCCGGCTGGGGCAGCGAATCATTCATCTGCTGACCACCCAGACCAACTCGGGCCAGTTGTATGAAGTGGACATGCGCCTGCGGCCTTCGGGCGCATCCGGTTTGCTGGTGAGTTCCCTGGGCGCATTTGCGCGTTATCAGGAAAACGAAGCCTGGACCTGGGAGCACCAGGCGCTGGTGCGTGCGCGAGTGCTGGTAGGCAGTCAGGATGTGGGCCGTGCTTTCGAGCAGGTACGGGCGCAAGTGCTGGGCCGTGCGCAGGACCTGGACAAGCTGCGCCAGGAGGTCAGCGAGATGCGCGCCAAGATGCGCGACAACCTCGGCACCAAGTCCACGGCGGCGGGAACGGCGGCGAATGCCTTCGAACCCACGGCGTCGTTCGACCTCAAGCAGGACGCCGGAGGTATCGTCGATATTGAATTTATGGTGCAATACGCGGCTCTGGCGTGGTCTGCGCAACATCCATCGTTGCTGCGCTACACCGACAATATCCGCATTCTGGAAGGCCTGGAGCAGGTCGGGCTGATGCCCGCCGCCGATGCCCATTTGCTGCGCGAGGTGTATAAAGCCTACCGTTCCGCCGCTCACCGCCAGGCCCTGCAGAACGAGGCCGGTACGGTGGCCGGGGACCAGTTCGCTGACGAACGGCGCCAGGTGCAGCGAATCTGGCATGAACTGGGGTTAAGCTGAAACACTATATAAGGCGGGGAGGCATGAGCCTCCCCGTATCGTTTGTGGAAACTACATGAATATTCTGATCGTTGGGCCCAGTTGGGTCGGTGACATGGTGATGGCGCAGACACTGTTCCAGTGCCTCAAGCAACGTCATCCCGACTGCCAAATCGACGTGCTCGCCCCCGAGTGGAGCCGGCCGATCCTTGAGCGCATGCCCGAGGTGCGTCAGGCCTTGAGCTTCCCGCTCGGCCACGGCGCGCTGGAGCTGGCGACCCGTCGACGCATCGGCAAGTCCCTGGCCGGGCAGTACGATCAGGCGATCCTGTTGCCCAACTCGATGAAGTCGGCACTGGTGCCGTTCTTCGCCGGTATTCCCAAACGCACCGGCTGGCGTGGCGAGTTTCGCTATGGCCTTCTCAACGATGTGCGCAAGCTCGACAAGGCCCGTTACCCGCTGATGATCGAGCGCTTCATGGCCCTGGCCTACGCGCCGGGAGCCGAGTTGCCGACGCCTTATCCGCGCCCGAGCCTGCAAATCGACCCGGTCACCCGCGACGCCGCCCTGGCCAAGTTCGGCCTGGAGCTGGACCGTCCGGTGCTGGCGCTGTGCCCTGGCGCGGAGTTTGGCGAGTCCAAGCGCTGGCCTTCGGAGCATTACGCCAAGGTTGCGGAGATGAAGATTCGCGAGGGCTGGCAAGTCTGGTTGTTCGGCTCGAAAAACGATCATTCGGTGGGCGAGGATATTCGCCAGCGCCTGATCCCGGGGCTGCGCGAAGAGGCGGTCAACCTGAGCGGCGACACATCCCTGGCCGAGGCCATCGACCTGCTGTCCTGTGCCGACTCGGTGGTGTCCAACGACTCCGGCCTGATGCACGTGGCCGCGGCGCTGAACCGCCCGCTGGTGGCAGTGTATGGCTCGACGTCTCCCGGGTTTACCCCGCCGCTGGCCGACAAGGTCGAAGTGGTGCGCCTGGGCCTGGATTGCAGCCCGTGTTTTGATCGCACCTGCCGCTTCGGCCACTACAACTGCCTGCGCCAGTTGCTGCCGCAACCTGTCAGCGACGCGTTGCAGCGGTTGCAGGGCTCTGTGGTCGAGGTTCGTTAAGTTGCGGGTTCTGGTAATCAAGACCTCATCCCTGGGCGATGTGATTCATGCCTTGCCGGCGTTGACCGACGCGGCGCGGGCGATCCCGGGCATCCGGTTTGACTGGGTGGTGGAAGAAGGCTTCGCCGAGATTCCCACCTGGCACCCGGCGGTGGACAAGGTGATCCCGGTGGCGATCCGCCGCTGGCGCAAGAACCTCTGGCAGACCTTCAAGAGTGGCGAATGGCGGCGCTTCAAGAAGAGCGTGCAGTCGACCAAATATGACCTGGTGATCGACGCCCAGGGCCTGCTGAAAAGTGCCTGGCTGACCCGCTACGTACGTGCCCCGGTGGCCGGTTTCGACAAACAGTCGGCTCGCGAGCCATTGGCGGCGCACTTCTATTCCCGGCGCCTGGCCGTGGCCCGTGGGCAGCACGCGGTGGAGCGCTTGCGCCAGCTGTTTGCCGTCGCCCTCGGTTATGACCTGCCAAAAGGCCTGGGCGACTACGGCCTCAGTGTCGACAAGCTGCTGGGCCTGCCGCCGAAAAAACCGTTTGTACTGCTGCTGCACGGTACCACCTGGGACACCAAGCACTGGCCTGAAGCCTACTGGCGCGACCTGGCCGAACGCATGGACCGCTTTGGCGTGGACGTGAAGTTGCCGTGGGGCAATGCCGCCGAAAAAGCCCGGGCTGAACGCCTGGCCCAGGGCCTGAAAAACGCCGAAGTGCTGCCCAAGCTGAACCTCGCGGGCGTGGCCCGGGTGCTGGCGGGTGCGAAGGCGTGTGTTGCGGTCGACACCGGCCTTGGCCACTTGGCCGCAGCGCTGGATGTGCCAACGATTTCCTTGTTCGGCCCTACCAATCCTGGCCTGACCGGGGCTTATGGCAAGGCGCAGATTCACCTGGCCAGCGACTTCCCGTGTGCGCCATGCCTGCAAAAGAAATGCACTTATCAACCGACTGCCGAAGACCAGCGTCGGTTCGATCTCAAGCGCGAGTGGCCCCTGTGCTTCACTCGCCTGAACCCTGAGCGTGTCGCAACTCGTTTAAGCACGTTGTTACTGGCTGAGGAACACTGATGCAACTGGCTTTTGTCCTCTACAAATACTTCCCCTTTGGTGGCCTGCAGCGCGACTTCATGCGCATTGCCCTGGAGTGCCAGCAGCGCGGGCATCAGATTCGCGTCTATACGCTGATCTGGGAGGGTGACGTGCCGCCGGGCTTTGAAGTACTGGTGGCGCCGGTCAAGGCGCTGGTCAACCATCGGCGCAATGAAAAGCTCTACGCCTGGATCCAGGCCGACCTGGCCAAGCGCCCGGTGGACCGCGTGGTGGGCTTCAACAAGATGCCGGGGCTGGACCTGTACTTCGCCGCCGACGGCGTGTTCGAAGACAAGGCGCAGAACCTGCGCAACCCGATGTATCGCTGGTTCGGCCGGTACAAGCACTTTGCCGAATACGAGCGTGCAGTGTTCGACAAAGACGCCAAGACGCAGATCATGGTGCTGTCCGAACACCAGCAGCAGCTGTTCACCCAGTATTACGGGACCCAGGCCGAGCGTTTTCATTTGTTGCCGCCGGGCATCGCCCGCGACCGCCGCGCGCCGCCCAATGCTGCCGAGATCCGCGCCGAGTTTCGTCGCGAATTCGGCCTGGCCGACGATGATTTGCTGCTGGTGCAGATTGGCTCGGGCTTCAAGACCAAGGGCGTCGATCGCAGCCTCAAGGCCGTGGCCGCGCTGCCGTCGAGCCTGAAGAAACGCACCCGGCTATTTGTAATCGGCCAGGACGACCCCAAAGTATTCCAATTGCAGAGTGCTGCGCTGGGCCTGGGCGACCAGGTGCAGTTCTTCAAGGGCCGCAGCGATATCCCGCGCTTTCTGCTGGGCGCCGACCTGTTGATCCACCCCGCGTACAACGAGGCGGCCGGCATGGTGCTGATCGAAGCGGTGGTCGCCGGCCTCCCGGTGCTGGTGAGCAAGGTCTGCGGCTACGCGTTTTACATCGACAAGGCCCAGAGTGGGCGGGTGTTGGACGAACCGTTCGAGCAGGCCCAGCTCAACCAGTACCTGGTGGATATGCTCGACGATCCACAAGCGCGCGCGGCGTGGAGCCGCAATGGTCTGGCCTTCGCTGAGACGGCCGACCTCTATAGCATGCCGCAGTACGCTGCGGACCTGATTCTGGCGGAGCCAAACCGATGAAGTTGATTCTTGCCGAACCGTTCAAGACCCTGTGGGCCGGACGCGATGCGTTCGCCGAAGTCGAGAAGCTGGACGGCCAGGTGTTTCGTGAGCTGGCCGCGCGCCGTACCCTGCGTACGGAAGTGGAAGGCCGCCATTATTTTGTAAAGATCCACCGGGGAATTGGCTGGGGTGAAATCCTCAAGAACCTGATCACGGCCAAGTTGCCTGTCTTGGGCGCGGGCCAGGAGTGGGACGCGATCCAGCGCCTGCATGAACTCGGCGTGCCCACCATGACCGGCGTGGCCTTTGGTGAAAAGGGCAGCAACCCGGCCGACCAGCACTCGTTCATCGTCACTGAAGAGCTGGCGCCTATCGTCAGCCTTGAAGACCTGACCATGGACTGGGTCAAACAGCCGCCCGTGCCGGCGATTCGGCATGCCTTGACCGTTGAGCTTGCGCGCACCCTGGGCACGATGCACCGGGGGGGCGTGAACCATCGTGATTGCTACCTGTGCCACTTCCTGTTGCACACCGACCAGCCGGTTACCGTGCACAACATCAAGCTCTCGGTGATCGACCTGCACCGTGCCCAGGTGCGTTCGAAGATTCCCCGGCGCTGGCGTGACAAGGACCTGGCGGGGCTTTACTACTCCGCCCTGGAGATCGGTTTGACCCGGCGCGACAAACTGCGGTTTCTCAAGGCGTACTTCCAGCAACCTTTGCGCCAGATCCTGGGCGAGCAAAGCGCGCTGCTGTCGGCGTTGGAACGCATGGCCGCCAAGCTTTACGCACGCAAGCAACGATACGGGGATGCGCTCTGATGGCGGGTTGGAACCTGGAACCCGCTTACGCCGCCCTGGCGGATGACTTTGGTAGCCTGGAAGCCGTGTTCGCCCTGCAAGGCGAGCGGCTGACCCGCGATCCGTTGTCCGAAGTGATTCGCGTGGAGCGCGGCGGGGTCAACTATTACGTCAAGCGCTACGTCGGTGCAGGCAAGGGGTTGCGCCGCTATCTGGGCAAGCCACGAGTCAAGTCCGAATGGCAGAACCTCAAGCGCTTCGCCAAGTGGGGCATACCCACCGCCGATGTGATCGCCTGGGGTCTGGAGCGTAAAGGCCTGGCGTATCACCGCGGGGCGATGATCACGCGCGAGCTGCCGAAGACTGAAGACTTGTCGGCATTGGCCGAGCGCAATGACCCGCAACTGTCAGACCCGGTGTGGGTCAACAAGATCAGTCGCCAGCTCGCTGAATACACGCGGACCATGCACGACCACCGGTTTACCCACAACGATTTGAAGTGGCGTAACTTGTTGGTGGACGACCAGCAAACCCTGTACCTGATTGATTGCCCCAACGGCGATTTCTGGCGCGGGTTCTGGCTCAAATACCGCATCACCAAGGACCTGGCCTGCCTGGACAAGGTCGCCAAGTATCACTTGTCGGCCACCCAGCGCCTGCGCTTCTACATGCAATACCGTCAGCGCAAACACTTGAGCGCGGCGGACAAACAGCGAATTCGCCACGTGGTGAAGTTTTTCGAGGGGCGAGAATGAGTGATTTCCTGGCGGCCGAAGATCGAGCATTGCTTGAGCGCAACGGCCTCGGCACTTTCGACGCGCTGTGGGCCAAGCAACTGGATGCGGTGGACGAGCCCAATACCAGCCGCGGCGGCTGGAGCAGCGTGTTTCGCCTCGAACTCGAAGGCCAGGGCTACTACCTCAAGCGCCAGAGCAACTACCTGACGCGCACCTTGCACCGCCCGTTTGGCGAGCCGAGTTTTGCCCGCGAATTTCGTAATATCAGCCGCTATCGGCAATTGGGTATTCCGGCATTGCAGGCGGCGTTTTTCGGTGAGCGCAAAGTGGCCGGAGAGCATCGGGCGATGTTGCTGACCCGGGCGCTGGATGGTTGGAATGACCTGGATTCATTGCTGGAGCAATGGTCTGAGTTGAGCGACGTGCAGCAGCGGGCAATCCTGCTGGCCTGCGGTCAGCTTGCTCGTCAGTTGCACAGCGTGGGCCAGGTGCATGGCTGTTTTTATCCCAAGCATATTTTCCTGCAGGCCACCGGCGACGGGTACGCGGCGCAGTTGATCGACCTGGAGAAAACCCGCCCGCTGCTGTTCGGCTGGCGTGACCGGGTCAAGGACCTGGAACCGCTGTTGCGCCGTGCGCCGCAATGGTCGGACGATCAGGTTCGCCAGCTGTTGGCGGCCTACCTGGACCAGCCGCAGGACAGCGCATTGGTTGCCACCTGGCACCAGCGCCTGGCGGCCCGGCGCAGTCACAAGGAGAACCGCTGATGCGTTTGTCCGAACTGAAAAATGCCGGCCGCACGCCAAGCCTGCCCCTGAGCATCGAACTGGCAGACGCTGCCGGGCCTGGGCAGTTGCAACTGCTGAGCCTGCTGCGGGTATTGCCGGGCCAGCGTTATGTCGGCGCAGCTGTGTGGCGCGGGCGCCCGGTGCTGGCCAAATTGTTGGTGGGCAGCAAGGCGGCGCGGCATTTTCAGCGTGAACTCAAGGGCGTGCGGCTGTTGGCCGAGCAAGGCCTGACCACGCCGCTGTTGCTGGCCGATGGTCTGCAAGAGGGTGAGGGCGGTTGGCTGCTGTTCGAGTTTCTTGAAGGCGCCGATAGCCTGGCTGATGCGTGGCAGGCTGTTGAACACTTGCCGCCGCTGGCTGACCAGCAGCAAGCGGTGCTCGCCGAAGCGCTGGGTGCGATTGCGCAGATGCACGCCAAGGGCCTGTGGCAGGAAGACCTGCACCTGGACAACCTGCTGCGTCAGGACGGCAAACTGTATTTGATCGACGGCGCCGGGATCTGTGTCGAAGAGGCGGGCAAACCGCTGTCGCGTAACCGGGTCCTGGAAAACCTTGGGGTGTTTTTCGCGCAGTTGCCGAAAAACCTCGAGCCGTTTACCGAAGAGTTGCTGGTGTATTACCTGCTGAGCAATGGCGAACACGCGTTGCCGCTCGAAGCGTTGCAGAAGCAGGTACGCAAGGTCAGCGTCTGGCGCTTGAAGGATTTCCTGAGCAAGGTTGGCCGGGAGTGCACGCTGTTCAGCGTCGTGCGCGGGCCGTTCGCCTTGCGCGCGACTCGTCGTGAGGAAGAAGCGGCCATGCTGCCGGTGCTGGAGCAGGCTGACGCGCTGCTGGATCAGGGCCACCTGTATAAAACCGGCGGGGCGGCCAGTGTCGCCAAGGTCGAGGTGGGTGGTCGGCCGCTGGTGATCAAGCGCTACAACATCAAGGGGGTTGCCCATTGGCTCAAGCGCTTCTGGCGCCCGAGCCGGGCCTGGCATTCGTGGCGCGAAGGCAATCGCCTGGCGTTCCTCGGCATCGCCACGCCCAAGCCGCTGGCGTTGCTGGAAAAGCGCTTCCTGTGGCTGCGCAGCCGCGCGTATCTGGTGACCGAGTACCTGCCGGGGCCGGACATCATCGAGCGGTTCGCGCCGTATGTTGAGAGTGGCGAGGCACCCGAGGCCGAATTGCAGGCCCTGGATAATTTGTTCGCAGAGTTGATCCGCGAGCGCATCAGCCATGGGGATTTCAAGGGGCATAACCTGTTCTGGCACACGGATCGCTGGGCGCTGATCGACCTGGATTCGATGTGTCAGCACACGTCCTTGAGCAGCTTCGCTCCGGCATATGCCAGGGATCGGGCAAGGTTTATGCGTAACTGGCCTGAGAGCAGTGCGTTGTATCGGGTGATTGATCAGCGGTTGCCAAAGGCAGTGGGCTAGGGGTTTAGGGCCGCTGCGCGGCCCAACGGGAGCAAGCTCCCTCGCCACAAGTTCGATGGTCAGTTTCTAAAATGTGTACTCGGCGCCGGCGCCTGCATACCACGAGCGTCCCGGCGCTGCTTCGTAATAGCGGCCGTTGCCGTCTCCGACAATCACCGACCCCACATATTGGCGATCCAGCAAGTTATCCAGGCGCAGGGTCTGGTGGAACGTCCAGTGCTCCACCTTCTGCTCAAAGCGTGCACGCCAGTTGAACACGCTGTAGCCCGGTGCCGCGTGTTGCTGGTTGGTGTCTTCGACGTAGACCTTGCTGCGGTACATGCCTTCCACGGCGGTGCTGACCCAGTCCCGGGGTTTCCAGTTGAGCTCTGCGAATAGTGTGGTTTGTGGCACACCGGGGAGGTAGTTGCCTTTGTCCACCGGTTTGCCGCCGCCAATGAAGTCGCTGTCGTAGGTGGCTTGCAGGCGGGTGTAGGCGATGTTGGTGCTCCACTGCTCGCTGAGCTGGCTTTCGATGCCCAGTTCGAAGCCGCGGCGCAGGGTGCGGCCGGCGTTCTGGTAGCTGGTGCGGCCGCCGATCGATTGGTCCACCACCAGCTCGTCCTCGGTGGTGATCTGGAATACAGCGGCGTTGACCCGGGTGTCGTTCAACTGTGCCTTCAAGCCCACTTCATACTGCGTGCTTTCCGACGGCTTCAAGCCGAAGTTGAACCCTTCGATGTTGCCCGGCGCGTACGCCAGTTCCGCCTGGGTTGGCGTCTCGAACCCCTTGCCGGCACTGACGTAGCCGTGCAGGTCGGGCGTGAAGGCGTACATCACGCTCACGGACGGTGTGTTCTTCTGATAGGTCTTGTTGCCGCTGGAGTCGCCGTTGCTCAGGAACTGGTCGTCGACATCCAGTTCCATGGTGCTGTGGCGTACCCCGGCTTGCAGGGTCCAGCGATTGATGGCCCAGTTGGCCTGGATGTAGGGGTCGAGGCTGCGGGCGGTGTCGATTTCATCCCGGCGCAACTGGCCTTTTACGCCAAGGGTGCTGCCGCTGTAGTTCTGGTAGCCGTGGCGGCTGTCTTCGCTCTGGTCGAAATCCAGGCCGGTGATGATCATCAGCTCGCCCGGCACGCTGTCGACCGGTTGCATCCAGCGCACGGAGCCGCCGTAGAACTTGCGGTCGAACTGCACCACGCCGCCGCCGCGTTCGTTAGCGGGCGTTCCCTTGGGAATCGACAGGTACTGAATCACGCTCCGTCGCCCGGTATAGGCATTCACCTGCAGTGTGGCGTCACCGAAATACCGCTCGTAATTCATCCCCAGTTGCTGGTGGTCGATGCTTTTGCGGGTGTTGTACAGCTTGGCGGCGCTGCTGACCGAGCGCGGGTCGGCCTTGTACGCATCCCACGCCTGCCCCAGCGGATCCTGCGTGCCGTTCTGTTCCAGGCTGCTGTAGATCAGCGCCAGTTTGCTGTCTTCATCGGGCTCGAAATTGAGCTTGGCAAAGGTCTGGTCGCGGCGGGCGCTGCTGTGGTCGCGATAACCGTCGGTGTCCATGCGCGAGGCGTCCAGCACGAAGCCTGCGCCGTCTGCCGCGCCTTCGGCGGTGAGGTGGTTTTTGCTCAGGCCGTCACTGCCCACCAGCGTCTCGGCACCGATGCGCGGCGGGCCTTCGCCGTTGCGGGAGAACATCTGGATCACGCCGCCGGCATTGCTGCCATACAGTGTGGCGGCCGGGCCGCGCAGGACTTCGATGCGCTCGGCGGTGTCGAGGTTGAACGTCGCCGCCTGGCCCTGACCGTCCGGGGTGCTGGCGGGTATGCCGTCGGCGATCAGCTTGATACCGCGCACACCAAATGCCGAGCGGGCACCGAAGCCACGGGAGGAAATCTGCAAGTCCTGGGCGTAGTTCTGGCGATTTTGAACCACCAGGCCGGGCACGCGGGACAGTGCCTCTGAAGCATTGATGCCCAGTTGGCCATCGCTGATTTGCTCGCGGCTGATGCTGTCCACCGAATACGGCAGGTCAAACGACGGGCTGGCACTGCGCGAACCGGTGACCACGCTGGGGTCCAGGACCAGTGGCGCTTCATCGGCCTGGGCGCTGCTGTACAGGCCAAGCAGTCCGGGAAGCAGCATCGCAAATCGAGTGGGTACAACAACTTTCATGAGTAAACCAGCATCCATGGCGCACAAAAGTGCGCGAGTTTAACGATTCAGCCAGCTTTTGCCATTTCGGAATCTTCTTACATGGCGCGGCGGTGCGTGGGGTCTGGGTCGCCAACAGGGCCGATGTTAGCGTTGCTGGCCATTCAGAGGGCTTGCCATGACGCTAAAAATGACTGCTGCGCTAAGCATTGGAATCCTTGTGTTGAGCGGCTGCGGAACGGCCAATACGCTGTTGCGCGAAGACGCGGCGGCGGCACGTGAACTCAGGAAGCAAAAAACCTACTGCCAGTCGATTCCCCGTGTCTACAGCGGAGTTGCCTTTGATTTCTGCCTGCTGCACGCCGCGCCGGACCTCACTGGCGTGCTGATGCCATTCGTTCTATTGGATATAACGGTCTCGGGCATTGTTGATACAGTGGTCCTGCCCTATACGGTCTACAAGCAAGGTACCGATGGCAACATCAGTATCTATTGGCGCCCGGGTTCATAAACGGATCCGGCAAGGTTGTATGGGGCAGGGATGAATGCCCACACTTATGCCAAATGGAGTTGTCCGTGAGTCTTGCAACCAGAGTCCTTCTCGCCGCTGTACTGGTATCCACCACCGGTTGCGGCACCATCAACACGGTGTTTCGCCCGGACGCCGTTGCCAGCCAGAACCTCAAGGAATCGCGCAGTTATTGTGAAAACGTGCCGCGTATCTACAGTGGGGTGATCTACGGTTTCTGCACCTTGAACGGCGCGCCCGACACCACCAAAGAGCACACGCGCGATGCCTCCGGCTCCCTGCCGATCTTCGCCGCCGAGCTCGTGGCCTCCGGCTTGCTCGACACCCTCGTGCTGCCCTACACGGTCTACCGCCAGAACAAGGACGGCAGCATCGAGATTTTCCGCTAGGCCTGCAGTGACAACCGGTCGCCACAATCCCTAGATCATCCCGCGCCGTGTTTACGCTATAATCCCGCCCTTTAGCTGTTTCTCGCCCAGGCGGGGAGCACACTTTTTTCAGGCGTGACGCGCCTGCATGCAGACTAAAAGAGGCTAGACCCCTGTGGCATTGACGATTCTTGGCCTGTCCGGCGCCCTTAGCCATGATCCTTCCGCAGCCTTGTACATCGACGGCAAGCTGATCGCGGCCGCCGAAGAAGAGCGCTTCGTACGCGACAAACATGCAAAGAACCGCATGCCCTACGAGTCGGCGAAGTTCTGCCTGGAACAAGCCGGTATCAAGCCTTCCGACGTTGATGTGGTGGCGATTCCGTTCGCCCCCATCAGCCTGTTCGGCGAGGCCCGCTGGCACTACGCCAAGCGTTACTGGTACGCCCCGGACCGCGCCCTCGACGCGATCCTGATGGGCAACCGTCGCTACAAGCGCTATCGCAACAAGATCGTCTGGTGCCTGGAGCAACTGGGCTTCGATCCGAAGAAAATCAAGATCGAACCGGTTGAACACCATCTGGCTCACGCCTCCAGTGCCTACCACTGCTCGGGCTTCCAGGAGAAGACCGCGATCCTCGGGATCGACGGCAAGGGCGAGTACGCCACCACCTTCTTCGGCTACGGCGAAAACGGCAAGATCCACAAGATCAAGGAATTCTACGATCCGGACTCCCTCGGCGGCCTGTATGGCGCGATCACCGAGTTCCTCGGTTTCGAGATGCTCGACGGTGAGTTCAAGGTCATGGGCATGGCGCCGTATGGCGATGCCAGCAAGTACGATTTCTCGCGCCTGGCCTCCTTTGAAAACGGCGAGCTGGTGATCAACACCGACTACGCCAACGTCATCGGCCTGCGCCGCTACAAAGAGAAGGGCAAGGGTTTCTACTTCTCACCAAAACTGATCGAGTGGCTGGGTCCGAAGCGCGAAGGCGATATCGCCGACGAGCCGTACATCCACTACGCGGCCAGCATGCAGGCGCTGTTCGAGAAGCTGGCGTTGCAGATGATCGACCATTACCTGGGCGACATCCTCAAAGACACCGGCAAGCTGGCGTTTGCCGGCGGCTGTGCGCTGAACGTCAAGCTGAACCAGAAGATCATTGCCCGCGACGACGTCAAGGAGCTGTTCGTGCAGCCGGCGTCCGGCGATGCCGGTACTGCGGTGGGTGCAGCCGCCTACGTGTCTCACGCCCGTGGCGTACCGGTTGAGAAGATGGAACACGTCTATCTCGGCCCGTCCTACAGCAACGAAGACGTGATCGCGGCGTGCGCCAAGCACGAGAGCAAGCCGGTTTGGCGCAAGATTGAAAACATGCCCAAGCGCATCGCCAGGATCATGGTCGACGGCAACCCGGTGGCCTGGTTCCAGGGCCGCATGGAGTTTGGCCCGCGTGCCCTGGGCGGTCGTTCGATCATCGGTTGCCCAAGCGCCACCGGCGTGGCTGACCGGATCAACCACCAGATCAAGTTCCGCGAGCGCTGGAGGCCTTTCTGCCCGTCGATGCTCGACACCGTTGCGCCACAGATGATCAAGGTCGATCACCCGGCGCCGTTCATGACCTTCACTTTTGAAGTGTCGGAAGAGTGGAAAACCCGCGTGCCGGAAGTGGTCCATGAAGATGGTACCTCCCGTGCCCAGGTGCTCAAGCGCGAATACAACCCGCGCTACTACGACATGATGAAAGAACTGGAAGTACTGACCGGCAATGGTGTGTCGCTGAACACCTCGCTCAACCGTCGTGGCGAAGCGATGATCTGCTCGCCGACCGACGCGCTGAACATGTTCTTCGGTTCCGACCTGCAGTACCTGATCATGGAAGACATCCTCGTGGTCAAGGACGGTGTGGACCCTTATGACGCCGTGGTCTAAATGCTGAACCGCTTCCAGGGCTGGCGTGAACGTGGCTGGACGCCTGTCGAGGCCGAGGTTTACGCCCAGGCCTGGCAGCGTTTTGGCGGCAGCGTGGCGACTCATCCGCAGATCGTCGAGCGGCTGGCGCACCTGGCGCAGATTCCGGTGCGCTACCTGGGCTGGGAGCAGGACGGTGAGCTGAAGGGCGCAATTGCTACCTGGGGGCGCGACCTGGCCCTGTCCAAGGACGTGCTCAAGCGCAAAGGCAAAAAAGGCCTGTTTGATCTGGGTAATGCCGAGATCATTCTGCCGATTGCCGCCGATGCGCAGGTGCCATTGCGCCATCGCGCGCGTTATCTCTCTGCACTGAATGAGGGGCGCGTAAGCACCCTCAAGCCCCAGGCCGAGCAGTTGGCCATGGCGCGCACACCGGAAGAGTTGTCGAAGAAGTTTCGCTACAACCAGCGCCGTGAATTGCGTTTGCTGGAAGAGGCGGGCGGCGTGGTAAGGGCGGTCGGCGAGTTTTCCAGCAGCGAACTGGCGGCGATTTACTGCGACCTGTTCCAGCGGCGCTGGGGCTTCCCGGCCGCAGGTGCCGAGCGTTTGGCCGAGGTGCTGGAGTTGCTCAAGGAATTCCTGTTCGGCTCGGTGCTGTTTCTCAATGATGCTGCGATTGCCGTGCAACTGGTGTATCAGGTGCAGGCGCCGCAGTGGGTCAGCGCCGAATACGTCAACGGCGGTGTCGACCCTGAAACCAAGGCGTTCAGCCCCGGCAGCGTGCTGAGTTTCCTCAATACCCAAAGTGCCTGGGAGCAAGCGCGGGCGAGCGACAAGCCGCTGCGTTTCTCCTTCGGGCGTTCCGACCGTGAATACAAGGAGCGCTGGTGCAACCCGGTGCCGGTGTTCAGCGTATGAGTCGCAAACAGCAATTGCTCAAGCAGCACCGGCGCAACAAGCGTATTGCGCTGTTGGTGGGCCTGTTGCTATTGGTGGCTGTCGGTGTGCTGGTGGCCTGGTGGTTGCCGCTGGTGCTGGCCGTGGTGCTGTGGGCCGCGCATGAGGCCTGGTTTGCCGATCATCTGTTCTACTCGCCTAAAGACGACTATGAGTACGCGTTTCCTGAAGGGAGCGAGTGCACGGGCCTGCGTCTTGAAGCCGGGCGCCTGCTGTTGGACACGCCTCTGGTAGGCGATGAAACCCTGATCGTCAGGGTTGAACTCAAAAGCTCTTGGCTCGGGCGTTTTCTCGACCCGGCGGTGGACGTGTCGGGCCTGGATGCACCCGACCGGCAAGTCTTCGAGCGTGGTCTTTCAGGCCGGCGTTACCTCAACCTGACGGGCATGGGTGAAGCACTCGCCGGCGGTAAGCTGCGCTTGCGCGGGCGCTTCTGCCGGATCAAGGGGCAGCCGACGCTCTGGTTGTTCCGCCAACCGGACTACCGTCGCCAACGGGTGATGGTCATCGCGCCCCATGCCGACGATGCCGAACTCGCCGCTTTCAGCCTCTACAGCCAAGCCGATGAGAGCTGGATCGTCACCCTGACGGCGGGCGAAATCGAAGCCGATCACTATCAGCAGATGGGCATGCCCAAGGCCGATGCCGCACGACTCAAAGGCCGCCTGCGTGCCTGGGACAGTGTCACCGTGCCGCGTTGGGCGGGCGTTCCCGAAGCGCAGTGCGTGCAGTTGGGTTACTTCTGCATGCAGCTTGCAGCGATGCAGGCCGCACCGGATCAGCCCCAGGCTTCCCGGGAAGCCCAGTTGGACGATACGCGGCTGTTTCGCCAGTTCAATGCCCTGGCCTTGCCCGGGGATGTGGACGGCGCCCCGACCTGGAATAACCTGATTGCCGACCTGCGGGCATTGCTGCTCAAGGCGCGCCCGCAGGTCATCGTGTTGCCAACGCCGCTGCTGGATCCGCACCCGGATCACATCTGCGCCCACGCCGCGATCCTCGAAGCCTTGCAAGGCCTGGAGTGGCAGCCGGGTACATTGCTCGGCTACGCCAACCACCTGCATGATAATGATCGTTGGCCCATGGGCGACTCGGGCGCTGGTGTGGCCTTGCCGCCACGCTTTGATGCCACGCATGAACTGGTGCCTTGCAGCTTGCCGCTCACGCTGAACCAGCAGCAAGACAAGGCCATGGCGTTGGGCATGATGCACGACTTGCAGCCGCGGGCGCCGTTCAAGCGCCGCGTGCGCAGGTGGTTGCAGCAATTATTGGCGGGCCGTAGTCCATCGCCTTATGGAGAGAATGAATTCTTCCGCAAGGCGGTGCGCCGCCATGAATTGCTCTGGGTGTTGAAGCAGGATTGAGACCTTATTGAAGGCAGGCTTGCAGCGCCTGCCGCCCCTTTTTCGCCGGGCTGCGTGCCCGCAGCCAGATTGCAGCATGGAGAGTTATGAAACCTCGTTTCAAGGTTTTGCAGTTACAGCCGGACTACAATGTCAAGACCCACGACTTCGCCGACCTCGGCGAGCAGATCGTCAAGGCCTTGCCGGCTGAACGTTTCGAGGTCACATCCGGGTTCCTCAGCGGCCGCCCGCTGCCCGGCCAGCCCCTGAGCGTGGCTGAGCACTCCCATTATTTCGAGTTGCCGGAAAAGTCTCTCAAGGGCATTCGTTTCGGCGCGATGTGGCAGATCTACAAATATTGCCGCGAGCAGAAATTCGACGTGGTCATCTGTAACCGCTTCAAGTCGGTGAACATGATGCTGTCGCTCAACCGCTGGTTGAAGATCCCCCTGTGCATCGGCATTTCCCACGGTTTTGGCGAGTACGCCCGGGGCTACCGCCGGCGTCAGACGCAGAAGTGGGTCAGCCCGGCATGGCGATTCGTCGGGGTGTCGGCAGCGGTCAGGGATTACCTGGTGGACCTCAACTGCGGGTTCACCCGCGAAAACACCACCTTTGTCACCAATGCCATCGACATCCCCCAGGCCGAAGCCTTGCAGTTGCCACGGGATGAAGCGCGCAAGGCCCTGGGTCTGCCGCTGGATGCACGGATGATTGGCGCCCTGGGCCGCCTGGTGCCGATCAAGGGCCACACCCATTTGTTGCAAGCGTTCGCCACCCTCAAGGACAAATACCCTGAGGCCCAGGTGGGGATCATCGGCTCCGGCCGCGCCGAAGCTGACCTGCGCGCCGATATCGAGCGCCTGGGCCTGACCGGCCGTGCGCACCTGCTGGGCTTTCGCGAAGATGGCATGAAGTATGTGCGCGGTTTCGACATCTGGACCATGCCGTCGTTGTTCGAAGGCCTGGGCCTGGCGCTGCTGGAAGGCATGAGCGGCCATCTGCCGGTCATCGCCTCCAATGGCCCGGCGATGCTGCCGTTGGTGCAAGGTGCCGGCGGCCTCTCCCATGATCCGGGCAATGTCGAGCAGTTGGCGGCAGCACTGGACACTTACCTGGCGCTGAGCGACGAAGATCTGCGTGCCAAGGGTGAGCAAGTGTTCCGCTACCTGGAAGAAAACCACACCTTGGACGAGTTCCGGCACAAGTATTTGAACCTGATCGAAACCGGTCTGCGTGAAGTAGGTAAAGCATGAGTCTGCAGCAACCCCTGGTCACTGTGATCATCGCCTCCTACAACCACGGGCCGTACATCGAGCAGAGCATTCTCAGTGTGCTCGGCCAGACCTACCCCAACATCGAGTTGCTGGTGGTAGACGATGGCTCCAGGGATGACAGCGTGGAGCGCATCCAGCGCTTGCAGGCCGAACACGGGTTTGATTTCCAGGTGCAGCAGAACCAGGGCCTGACCAATACCCTGAACGGTGCCATCGCTCGCGCCAAAGGCAGCCTGATCGCGCCATTCGGCTCCGATGACATCATGCTGCCCGAGCGCATCGCCACCCAGGTTGCCTACATGGAAGGCAAGCCGAAGGTGGGTATTTGCGCCGGCAATATCGAGTTGATTGATGGGGACGGCAAGCCATACCCGGAGAAGAAGCAGCGCCGCGACTTGCCGTTTCGCAGCCTGGATTTCGATGACCTGTTCCTCGATCGCAAGCCCTTTCCGCCGGCACCGACGCTGATGATCCGTCGGCAGGCGCTGGAAGAGGTCGGAGGGTTCGATCCGCTGATTCCGCTGGAAGACTTGCTGATCGAATTGAAGATCACCCACGCCGGGTACACCATCGACGTGTTGAGCGTGGTGATGGCGCGCTATCGCCAGCACGCGACCAATACCTACAAGAATCACCGCTACATGATCCAGAACATCCTCAAGACCTACGGATTGTTCAGCGATCATCCCGCCTACGATCAGGTTCGCTACAACTTCCTGAACTCGATGTTCCTCAAGACCGCCGACCGTGACCGCCCACTGGCGCGGGAGATCCTCAAGCAGATTCCGTTGAAGTTCTGGGGTCGCAAGACCTTGCGTGGGTTGGTGCGGCTGTACCTGGCGCCGCAGCGCAGCTCATAGGGCTTCGGCCGGGCCATTGCGTTCACCGCAATGGCCCGGGGCCTGCAACCCCGGCGCTTCAAACCATCACTTGGCCGGGTTCGCTACCTGCGCAACCGGACGATTGAGCCTGGACACCTGGTCACGGATCTTCGCCGTGGCGCTTGGCGATGCTGCCGAAGCGTAGCCAGCGGCGAGTTGTTCAAAGTGGGTTTCGAACAACCAGTTGCGGTCCTGGGGATAACGCTGCATGTGCCGCAGGTTGCGCTGGCGCAGGGCGTTACGCAGCGGCGATGGGTAGATGCGCATGTCTGCCACGTCAATCAGGCCGAACTCGCCATCATCCATCAAAAGTACGTTGCCCAGGTGCAGGGAGCGGAAGTACACGCCGCGCTCGTGGAGCTGGGCCATGAACCGGCCGAAACGTTCGATCAGCGATTCCCGCAGGCTGCTGTCCAGGCTTTGCAGGGCCTGGCGCAGGGTCAGGCCGGGCAGCGGCTGATAACGTACGGCGCTGCTCGCATCCTTTAACTGATAGAGATTGAGGATGACCGGTGATGGAATCCCCAATGCACGCAGTTGCTCGCTGTTGCTGGCAAAGCGCTCTGAATAGGGATTGAAGCTGCCTGAGGTGTACCAGCGACGAGGGCGGAACAGCTTGAGGAAGCTGCCATCCTCCAGGCGCAGGACCTTGGGCCCCAGGCCATCGGCTTCGATCACGTGGGCGTTGGCGCACAGCTGTTCGAAGTCTTGCGATTTCAGGCGTTGAACCGGCATGCGCAGCAGGCTGCGGCGACGCTGGGCGATGCTCAGGCCGGCGATCAGTGCCAGCGGGATCCACAGCAGGAACCAGTGCTCTTTTGGTCGCGAGAGAATGCCGCCGCCTTCGGTCAGGCCGGCACCGATGCCATAGGCCAGCAGGGAGGAGGCCAGGATGAACAATGGCTGCGCACGTTCCTTGAGGCTTTTGTACAGGCCCCAGCCGAGCATGAATATCCACGGGATGAAGCCGATGATGCCGACGTAATAGAGCACGCCGAGGGCAAAGCTGTGGGGTTCGCGCAGTTGATTGCCGTCGGCGAGTGTCAGGTACAACTCTGAGTCGTAGCTGTGGCCGATCCAGGGGTGTTCGGCAATACGCTCAAGCGACATGCTCCAGAGTTCGAAGCGGGACGAGCTGCCACGATTGGTGATCAGTTCGGGATAGAGCAGCAGCAGCGCCGCGGCCGCCAGCGCCATACAGGCGATCAGCAGGGCCGAGCGCCGATTGCGAGTGATGAAACTTAGCCAGAGCACGGCAAGGAGCAGGGCAACCAGCGGCGTTCTCGAGCCGGTGGCCATCACTGCAGCGCCCATGATTGCCAGTGCCGGAACGCTGAACCAGAGTACGTGCGCACGCTTGGTGGTCATGCATACGTACAGCCAGTAAATGCAGAAGAATCCGAATACGTGAGAGCTCAGCAGCGGATTATCAAGAGCGCCACGCCCGCCGATCATTCGCGAGCCATCCGAGAGGTGGGGAGCAAAAGCCACCAGGCTGCAGGCGCTCGATATCAGCGCAATCAGCGCGGCACAGAAGAAGATCGGCTTGAACAGTTCGCTGCGGTAATGCAGCAACAGTCCTAAGCCGACAAACAACGTGAAGGTATTCGGTGGCCGCTTGAACAGGTCGGAGTCTGTCGTGGCCTCAGGGCTCCAGAGCAGGCTGGTGAGCGCCCAGCCCGAGAAAACCAGGAAGGCAATCGCCAGGGGCTCGCGCAATAGCTGCTTGAATTCCGTCGGGCGCAGGCACAGCAGCAACAGTGTCGGCGCTGCGAACAGCAGGTAGTAGAACCTGTGCAGCACGTTTCGATTGGTGACGAAGAACAGCGAACTCAGGAGCAACAACAAGCCGATGGGCAGAATCCACAAACAGAGGAAGTCGAAAACGCGATTTGAGCCATAGGTAAGGCGCTTGGAGTGCATACAGAAAAGCCGTTCCAGAATAAAGAAAGCCGACCATACTAAAGTAGTGGCTATATAATGTCGTCCGTTGGATCCAACGGGGCTGCGGTTGTGCCGCGTGCAAGTACAACAGAGAAGCTGTGCTAAAGTCAGCCTCCTTTTTCAAAACCGCCGCGTGATATGACCGACTCCAGTCCGAGCGCAAGCCCTTCGAGCTTGAAAATATACTTCCGCCTGCTCAGCTACGTTAAGCCCTATGCCGGCTTGTTCGCGCTGAGTATCGTCGGCTTTCTGATTTTCGCTTCGACCCAGCCGATGCTGGGCTACATCCTCAAGTACTTTGTCGATGGCCTGTCCAACCCTGAAGCGGTGTTGTTCCCCACGGTGCCTTTCCTGCGTGACCTGCAACTGCTGCAGGCCGTGCCGTTGCTGATCATCCTGATCGCCGCGTGGCAGGGCCTCGGTTCGTTCCTGGGCAACTACCTGCTGGCCAAGGTTTCCCTGGGCCTGGTCCACGACCTGCGGGTGCAGTTGTTCAACAACCTGCTGACCCTGCCGAACCGCTATTTCGACAATCACAACTCCGGGCACCTGATCTCCCGCATCACCTTCAACGTGACCATGGTCACCGGTGCTGCGACCGATGCCATCAAGGTGGTGATTCGCGAAGGCATGACGGTGATCTTCCTGTTCGCCTCGCTGCTGTTCATGAACTGGCGGCTGACGCTGGTGATGATCGCCATCCTGCCGTTGATTGCCGTGATGGTCAGCACCGCAAGCAAGAAATTCCGCAAGCAGAGCAAGAAGATCCAGGTTGCGATGGGCGACGTCACCCACGTTGCCTCGGAAACCATCCAGGGCTACCGCGTGGTGCGCAGCTTCGGCGGTGAGGTGTATGAGCAGAAGCGCTTCCTCAAGGCGAGCCTGAGCAACACCAACAAGCAACTGCGCATGACCCGCACCGGCGCGATCTATACGCCGGCGCTGCAACTGGTGATCTACAGCGCCATGGCAGTGTTGATGTTCCTGGTCCTGTACCTTCGCGGTGATGCGTCGGCGGGTGACATGGTCGCCTACATCACGTTGGCCGGCCTGTTGCCCAAGCCAATCCGCCAGCTGTCCGAAGTCAGCTCGACCATCCAGAAAGGCGTGGCCGGTGCCGAAAGTATTTTCGAGCAGTTGGACGAAGACGTGGAAATCGATCGCGGCACCATCGAGCGCGACAAGGTCAGCGGCCGCCTGGAAGTGCGCAACCTGAACTTCACCTACCCGGGCACCGAGCGTCATGTGCTCAAGGACATCACTTTTACCGCAGAGCCCGGGCAGATGGTTGCCCTGGTGGGGCGTTCGGGTAGCGGCAAGTCGACACTGGCCAGCCTGATCCCGCGTTTCTACCACCATGAGAGCGGTGAGATCCTGCTCGACGGCGTGGAAATCGAAGACTATCGCCTGCTCAACCTGCGTCGGCACATCGCCCAGGTGACCCAGCACGTGACCCTGTTCAGCGACACGGTGACCAACAACATCGCCTACGGTGACCTGGCCGGCGCACCGCGGG
Organism: Pseudomonas sp. P7758; assembly: GCF_013386485.1. Classification (NCBI taxonomy): domain Bacteria; kingdom Pseudomonadati; phylum Pseudomonadota; class Gammaproteobacteria; order Pseudomonadales; family Pseudomonadaceae; genus Pseudomonas; species Pseudomonas sp. P7758. The sequence goes on from NZ_JACARS010000005.1 coordinate 99,034, forward strand.
CCGATGTCGAGGCGGCAGCGGCCGATGCCTATGCCAAGGACTTCATCGACCAGTTGCCCAAGGGCTTCGACACCCAGGTCGGCGAAAACGGCGTGCTGCTGTCCGGCGGCCAGCGCCAGCGCCTGGCAATCGCCCGGGCCTTGCTCAAGAACGCGCCATTGCTGATCCTCGACGAGGCCACCTCGGCGCTGGACACCGAATCGGAGCGCCATATCCAGGCTGCCCTGGACAAGGTCATGCAAGGCCGCACGACCCTGGTGATTGCTCACCGCCTGTCGACCATCGAGAAAGCCGACCTGATCCTGGTGATGGACGATGGCCGGATAGTCGAGCGCGGTACCCACGGCGAATTGCTGGCGCAAAACGGTTACTACGCCCGGCTGCATGCCATGGGCCTGGACGCGCCGATCCCGGCCGACATCACCTGATCTGCAGGAGCCGGCTTGTCGGCGATGGCTACCGCGGTTGCACTGAAAAACCGCGGTGGCCGCATCGCCGGCAAGCCGGCTCCTACATTGCACAAGCCTTTGACAACCCTGTGGTAATATCGCGCCCCTGTTCATTTTGTATGTGGGTTGCTCCATGAAGTTGTCCATGCCGCGATTCGATCAAGCCCCTGTCTTGGTGGTCGGCGATGTCATGCTCGACCGTTACTGGCATGGCGGTACCTCACGGATTTCCCCTGAGGCACCGGTACCGGTAGTCAAGGTCGAGCAAATCGAAGACCGTCCAGGTGGCGCTGCCAACGTTGCCCTCAATATTGCCGCCCTCGGCGCCCCGGCATCCCTCGTGGGTGTGACCGGCGACGACGAGGCTGCCGACAGCCTGGCCAACAGCCTGAAGGGTGCGGGTGTGCGTGCGCTGTTCCAGCGCATTCCCCACCAGCCGACCATCGTCAAGCTGCGGGTCATGAGCCGGCACCAGCAATTGCTGCGTATCGATTTTGAAGAACCCTTCGCCACCGACGCCCTGGTGCTCAGCGCCCAGGTCGACGAGATGCTCGAAGGTATCAAGGTGCTGGTGCTGTCCGACTACGGGAAAGGCGCCTTGAAAAACCATCAGGTACTGATCCAGGCCGCCAAGGCCCGGGGCATTCCGGTGCTGGCAGATCCCAAGGGCAAGGACTTCTCGATTTATCGGGGCGCCAGCCTGATCACGCCGAACCTCAGCGAATTTGAAACCATCGTCGGCGGTTGCGTCGATGAGCACGAGCTGGTGACCAAGGGCGCCCAACTCATGGCCGACCTCGACCTGGGTGCCTTGCTGGTGACCCGTGGCGAACACGGCATGACCTTGCTGCGTCCCGATCACCCGGCCATGCACCTGCCGGCGCGGGCCCGTGAAGTGTTCGACGTGACCGGTGCCGGTGATACCGTGATTTCCACCCTGGCCGCGGCAATTGCGGCGGGCGAGGAATTGCCCCATGCGGTGGCCCTGGCCAACCTGGCAGCAGGTATCGTGGTCGGCAAGCTCGGTACGGCGGCCATCAGTGCCCCTGAGCTGCGCCGCGCCATCCAGCGATCCGAAGGCTCGGAGCGCGGCGTGTTGAGCCTTGAGCAACTGTTGCTGGCGATTGACGATGCCCGTGCCCATAACGAGAGCATTGTCTTCACCAACGGTTGCTTCGACATCCTCCACGCCGGTCACGTGACCTACCTGGAGCAGGCGCGGGCCCAGGGCGATCGCTTGATCGTGGCAGTCAACGATGATGCGTCGGTCAGCCGCCTCAAGGGGCCAGGCCGGCCGATCAACAGTGTCGACCGTCGCATGGCGGTGCTGGCAGGTTTGGGTGCGGTGGACTGGGTGATCAGCTTTGCCGAGGCGACCCCGGAAAACCTGCTGGCCCAGGTCAAGCCGGACGTGCTGGTCAAGGGCGGTGATTATTCCGTCGACCAGGTGGTGGGTGCCGATATCGTCAGTGCCTACGGTGGCAAGGTCAAAGTGCTGGGGTTGGTGGAAAACAGCTCGACCACGGCGATTGTCGAGAAGATCCGCAATAACTGATGGTGGGAGCGGGTTCGTGTGGGAGCGGGCTTGCTCGCGAAAGCGGTGGGTCAGCTGGCAGATGCAGTGACTGATACACCGCATTCGCGAGCAAGCCCGCTCCCACACAAGCCCGCTCCCACATTTGACCGCCGCGACCTGATGTCCGGTTACGGGTTGGCTTTTTTCTTCGGCACGATCTTGCGCAAGATCTGCCGCGCCTTACCCGTCAAGCGCTTCAATTTCGATTCTTTCTCCGGTGCACTCAGCCCTTGCTGGCGCAGCCAGTCCTTCCAGCGGATCCGCTCATCCCGCACGATCCAGCCTTCCTGCTGGGCAAAGCTTTCAGCCAGATACAACCCTCGCGTACTCGCCGGATACAGCTGATCCTTCTTCAAGGTATACAGCTCCGCACACGGCTGCCCGTCCTTCAGCGGCATCAGGTACAGGTCCGGGCGCTGGCGGTCCAGGCGGGCCACCAATTGGTCGCCCTCCAGGCGCTCGTCCACATGAAACAGGCTCAGGGACTTCGCCTCCTTGGGCACTTCCAGGCGCAAGTCATAAATCAACTGCAGCGAAGCCGTGGGCAGGTGCACGTAGGCGCGTGGCCGTTCAATCAATTGCATGGTGGCGCAGCGCACCGGGCGCGCGGCCCCGGACAGCGGTGAGAGGCGGAACGGCAACGCTTCGCGGTAGTGCAGGGCTGACGAGTAGGGCGCCGGCAGCCAGGTGTCATTGAAACGACCGCCCAGCCAGCCTTCCGGGGTTTCCAGCAGGCATTCCTCGGCGATTTCCTGGATGGCGGTGTGCAGTGGCAGGTTCAGTTCGTGGGCCGGCACATAGCCGGAGATCAGCTTGAGCACGACGTCGCCACGGTCTTGTCGGCGCTGGCGCACCAGCACCCAGTAATCGCGGTTCTGCCAGTGCAGCGTCAGGCGCACCGAGACCCCAAGGTTGGCCAGCTCCAGCACGAAACGCTCGGTGTCTTTCACCTCCACCGGCTTGCGCCGTTGCAGGGTCTGGGCGAAGTTGAGCGGCATGCCGACGCTCTGGTAGCTCAAGCCTTCGGGGGTTGCTTCGACGTGCAGCGGCAGTGTCTTGAAGTTGCTGGGGTTCTTTCTTATGAGCGTTCGCGGCATGTCGGCTCCTTCTTGCGTCGGGGTCGGCCGCGTCGGCGGCATCAGAGTTGGCGAATGACCTTGGCAGCGGTCGCCACGTTGTGGGCGAGGTGCAGCGGATTAATGGTCCCGACAATAGCACTGGCAACGCCAGTTTGCGCAAACAACAACATGAAACTGGCGTGAATTGGATCCACTCCGGATTCCAGGCAGACATGGCCACTGGCTAGTGCCTTTTTCACCAGGATGCCCTTGCCGTGTGCGGCGGCATAATCAATGACGGCTTTCTCGGCCTGTTCGTTCAAATTGTAGGTGACCATGGCGCAATCACCTTGTTCCAGAGCCTTTACACCGCCCTCGACGGTTTTGCCGGAGAAGCCGAAACCACGGATCTTGCCCTCGCGCTTGAGGTCTTCCAAGGTCTGGTAAACCTCGCAATCATTGAGGATATGCAGGTCGTTGCCGTCGGAGTGCACCAGCACCAGGTCGATAAAATCCGTTTCCAGTCGTTTCAGGCTGCGCTCCACCGAAAGCCGGGTGTGGGCTGCGCTGAAGTCGTGATGGGATACGCCTTCGGCAAATTCTTCGCCCACCTTGCTGACAATTACCCATTCCTGGCGCTGGCCGCGCAACAGCGGGCCCAGGCGTTCTTCGCTGCGGCCATAGGCGGGCGCAGTGTCGATCAGGTTGATGCCCAATTGCCGGGCCTGGCGTAACAGCATCCGCGCCGCATCGTCATCGGGAATCTGGAAGCCACTGGGGTATTTCACCCCTTGGTCGCGGCCCAGCTTGACGGTGCCCAGGCCCAGCGGCGAGACCAGCAGGCCGGTGCTGCCCAGCGGGCGGTGGAGGTCGTGCAGAGTCGGCAGGGTCATGGCAGCAGTTGCTCCCAGGCAGGTTGGGCGATGGCGGGTTTCGGCAGCTCGGGCAGTTTTTCGGTAGTTCCGGGCTTGATGCCGTCACGTTCCAGTGCGTTGATCACTCGATCGGCGAAATCCGGTGCCAATGCCAGCTTGGTCGGCCAGCCCACCAACAGGCGATCCTGTTCGGCGAGGAACGCGTTGTCCGGGCGGGTCAGGCCTGACTGCAATGGTTCGGCGCGGTCGACGCGCAAGGTGGCCCATTGGGTCTGGCTCATGTCGATCCAGGGCAGCAACTGCCCCAGCTCTTTTTGGGCGGTGGCGATCTGTTGCTCCGGGGTACGGGCCACACCTTCGGCTTCGGCGATATCGCCGCCCAGGTACCACACCCAATTGCCGTCGGCGGCGGGATGCGTGGTCACGGTGATGCGCGGCTTGGTGCCGCCCCCCAGGCAGTGGGCGTACAGCGGCTTCAGGCCGGGGCCCTTGGCGATGATCATGTGCAGAGGTCGGCGTTGCATGGCGGGCTGGCTCAGGCCCAGGGCGCCGAGCAGGTCAGCGGTGCCGCCGCCGGCGCTGATGACGATACGCTGGGCGCGGATCTCACGGCCATCGACCTTCAGGCCGACCAGTGTGCCTTGTTCCAGCAAGGGTTCGATCTGTTTGCCCGCGAGCAAGCCGTCACCGGCCAGTTGCGCCAGGCGTTCGATAAGGCTTGGGACGTCGATCACCAGTTCGGCCAGGCGATAGACCTTGCCCTTGAAGCGGCGATCTTGAAGGGCCGGTGGCAGGTCATCGCCCTTCACTTGATCCACGCGGCCACGCACGGCCTTGCTCGCGAAGAAACTGGTGAGGTTGCCGGCGATGGTGCCCGGCGACCACAAATAGTGGGCTTCGGACAGCAGGCGCACACCGGAGAGATCCAGTTCACCGTTGCCCGCCAGGGCTTCGCGCCAGCGGCGGGGCATGTCGGCGATGGCTTCGGAGGCACCGGTCAGGGCGCCGTGCAGTGCGTATTTGGCGCCGCCGTGGATGATCCCCTGGGACTTCACGCTTTGCCCGCCACCGAGGGTGGCGCTTTCCACCAATACCGTGGAAAAGCCCTGGCGGCGCAGGCGCGCATTGAGCCAGAGGCCGGCAACCCCGGCGCCGACAATCAGAACGTCGGTGGAAATAACGGATGGCATGCAGCGACCTCAGTGTTCAAGACAGGCTGCGCAGTATACAGGCTCATGAAGTGAATCTTCGCCCCAACGCTCCCTGATGACAGACGCACCGCAGGAGCTGTCGAGTGGAACGAGGCTGCGAGTTTCGGCCTCAATTGAATCTCACGTGAACGCTCAGTGCCCGGCCGTTTTCGAGAACAACTGAATCACCACCACGCCCAGCACAATCAGGCCCATGCCCAGCATCGCCGGGATATCCAGTTTCTGCCCGTAGATAAACAGCGCGGCGATGCTGACCATCACGATGCCCATCCCGGCCCACACTGCATACGCGACACCCACCGGCACGGTGCGCACCACCAGCGTGAGCATCCAGAAGGCCACGCCGTAGCCGACGATCACCAGCAACAACGGGATTGGCGTGCTGAAACCCTTGATCGCTTTCATGGAAACGGTGGCGATCACTTCCGAGCAGATGGCAATGGCCAGGTAATAGTAGGCGGCGTTCATGGGTAAATCCTCGGTACGGGGTCGCTTGATAAGGTCGGCATTTTAGAGACTTGTCAGATGCGGTAAAGTCATTACCTATCCGAATTGAAGATGGGTTGAGCCATGAGCGTGCAGTGGAGTCTTGAGCAAATGCGCCTGTTTGTCAGCGTCGCCGAGCAGCGTTCATTTTCGGCGGTGGCGCGGGACCAGCGTCGGGCGCAATCGGCGGTCAGCAATGGGATTGCCCTGTTGGAGGCGGACCTGGGCGTATCCCTGTTTGATCGCAGCAGCGGCCGCCAGCCCCGTTTGACCGAGGCGGGCACGGCACTGCTCGAGGAGGCGCGGGAAGTCTTGCGCCAGTGCGAGCGCCTGAATGGCCGTGCCTTGTCATTGATGCGCGGTGAAGAGGCGCGCCTGCGCCTGGCCCAAGATGAAGCCATGCTCTATCAGCCGGTGCTCGATAGCCTCGAAGCGCTGGCGGGAAAATTTCCCAGCCTGGAAGTGCAGTTGTCCAGCGCCGCCCAAGGCGATGTCGCGCGCAAGCTGGTGGAGCGCAAGGCGGATCTGGGCCTGCTGTTCTATCACGATCAGATTCCCGAAGCGTTGGAGCGCCGCGTGCTGGGCAGTGTGGAGATGGTGACCGTGTGCGGTATCGGGCATCCCATGGCCAAGGAACAGTTCGTGGATTGCCAGCGCCTGGCGCAGTTTCGCCAATTGCTGATGGCGACCCAGACCAGTGTGTATCCCGGCAGCGAGGCCGCCAGCCCGCAAGTGTGGCGGGCTGACAGTTTCTACGTGCTGGCCGAATGGCTGGCGCGCGGCCTGGGTTGGGCCTGGTTGCCGCGGCATGTGGTGCAGTATCCGGCCTATCAGAACCAGATGGTCGAACTGAACAGCGAATGGACCCCGCCGGCGCTGGTGGTGGAGCTGGTCTGGCGTCGCGACGAGCCCCTCGGCCCGGCCGCGCGTTTCCTCGCCGAACGTTTTGCCGAGTGCTTGCAGGCGATCGACTGAAAAAGCCGATAAACTCCGCCGCCATGAATAGAACTCTCTACAGCTGTCTGTTTTACCTGGCGCTGCCGTTGGTGGCTTTACGTCTGTGGCTGCGGGCCCGCAAAGCGCCTGCTTATGCGAAGCGCGTGGATGAACGCTTCTCCTGGGGCTTGCCGGTGATGCAACCCGGCGGGATCTGGGTGCATGCGGTGTCGGTGGGCGAAAGCATCGCCGCTGCGCCGATGATTCGCGGGCTGCTGGAACGTTATCCACAGCTGCCGATCACCGTCACCTGCATGACGCCTACTGGTTCCGAGCGCATCCAGGCGTTGTTCGCCAACGAGCCGCGCATCCAGCACTGCTACCTGCCGTACGATTTACCTTGTGCGGCCAAGCGGTTTCTCGATCGCGTGCAGCCGAAACTGGCGGTGATCATGGAGACTGAACTGTGGCCCAACCATATTCACCAGTGCGCCAAACGCGGGATTCCCGTGGCATTGGCCAACGCGCGGCTGTCGGCTCGCTCGGCCAAGGGCTACGGGCGTTTCGCCAGGCTGACCGCGCCGATGCTGGCGGAAATGAGCCTGTTCGCCGTCCAGACCGAAACCGAGGCCGAGCGTTTTCGCAGCCTGGGTGCACGGCCCGAGACTGTCGAAGTCACCGGCTCTATCAAGTTCGACCTGACCATCGACCCGCAACTGCTGGCGCGCGCCGCCGCGTTGCGTGAACAGTGGCACGCCAGCGAGCGCCCGGTATGGATCGCCGCCAGCACCCACGAAGGCGAAGACGAAGTGGTGCTCGCCGCCCATCGCCAGTTGCTTGCCAGTTATCCCAATGCGTTGCTGATCCTGGTGCCGCGCCATCAGGAGCGCTTCAACCCGATGTTCGAGCTGTGCCAGCAGCAGGGTTTCGCCACGGTGCGTCGCTCCAGCGGCGAGGCGGTGACGGCGCAAACCTCGGTGTTGCTGGGCGACACCATGGGCGAGTTGCTGTTTCTGTATGCCCTGGCCGACAGCGCTTTTGTCGGCGGTAGCCTGGTTGCCACGGGCGGGCATAACCCGTTGGAGCCGGCGGCCTTGGCCAAGCCGGTGATCTGCGGGCCCCACGTGTTCAACTTCCTGGAAATCAGCGCAATGATGCGCGACGCCGGCGCGTTGCAGGAAGTGGACGATGCCGAGGGTTTGGCGGTGGCGGTGCAGCGTTTGTTCGAGCTGCCGCAGGACGCGCAGAAGATGGGGCAGGCGGGGCTGGCGGTGATGCGCGCCAATCAGGGGGCATTGAAGCGTTTGCTGGACGGATTGGGCAGACTGCTTAACGTCTAGCAACACAAATCAAATGTGGGAGCGGGCTTGCTCGCGAATGCGCAGTGTCAGTCAGCGAATAAGTCGACTGATACACCGCCTTCGCGAGCAAGCCCGCTCCCACATTGGGTTATTTGGCAGTCTTAGTAACCCGGGTTAGCCTTCAGCTGCGCCGCGGCGGCCTTGGCCAGGTCCGGCGGCAGGAAGTCCTTGTCCGGGTTGTAGTCGGCCTTCAGGTAACGCGCCAGATCCTGCAAGTCCCCCGGGTTCAACGTGCCCGCCGCCTGCTTCAAGCGCAGGTTGTCGAGGATGTAGTCGTAGCGGCTGTTGTTGTAGTTGCGCACCGAGGTGTACAGCTGGCGCTGGGCGTCCAGCACATCGACGATATTGCGCGTGCCCACCTGGTAACCGATTTCCGTGGCTTCCACCGCGCTTTGGTTGGAGATGATCGACTGGCGGCGCGCCTGTACCTGCTCCACATCGGTGTTCACCGCGCGGTGCAGGTTGCGGGTGTTTTCCACCACCTGGCGACGCAGGCCCTCGCGTTGCTGCTCGGTCTGGCCCAGGCGGGAATAGGATTCGCGCACTTGCGAGCTGGTCAGGCCGCCGCTGTACAGCGGGATGCTCAACTGCAAGCCTACAGTGCGTTGCGACACGTCACCGTGATACGGCTGGCCAAAGGCGCTCGGGTTGCTGAAGCCCAGGGCGTCGTTGTCACCTTTTTCATATTGCGCCACGGCATCCAGTGTGGGCGCGTGGCCGGCCTTGCGTTGCTTGAGGGTTTCTTCGGCGGCGGTGACGGCATAGTTGCTGGCCAGCAGGTTCAGGTTCTGGCGGCCGGCGGTTTCGACCCAGGCCTTGGCGTCGTTCGGCGCCGGCGGCAGCACCGGCAGCGTGTGGACGATGCCCTGGATCGAGTTGTACTGGCGGTTGGTCAGGGTGATCAGCGCTTCGAAGGCGTCGTCCACCTGGCGCTGGGCCAGGATGCGGTTGGCCCGTGCGGTGTCGTAGCTGGCCTGGGATTGCAGCACGTCGGTCTTGTCCGACAGGCCGACGTCAAAGCGTTCGTTGGACTGGTCCAGTTGGCGCTTGAACGCGGCTTCTTCGGCCTTGGTGGACGCCAGGTTGTCCTGGGCCCGCAGCACGGCGAAGTAGTTTTCGGCGCTTTGCAGGATCAGGTTCTGTTCGGTGGCCGAGAGTTGCAGCGCGGCCTGCTCGTTGACGGCTTCAGCGGCTTGCAGCTGGAACCAGCGATCAGCGCGGAACAGCGGCTGGCTCAAGGTCGCGCGCCAGGAATGGGCGTCGCGGTTGACCGTGGCGGCGGGCTGGTCCAGCTGGGTGCGCACATTGTTGATGTCGGCACCGGCCGACAGGTTCGGCAGCAACCCGGCGCGGGCCTGGGGCACCACTTCTTTCTGCGCGCCGTATTGGGCGCGGGCGGCGGCCAGGTCGGCGTTGTTGTCCACCGCTTCCTGGTAGACGCTGACCAGGTCGGTTTTGGTCGTCAGGGGCGCTTCAGCTGCCCAGACCAGTCCGTTGGTCGCACAAGACACGGCGAGAGCCAGTGAAAGTTTGCGCAGCATGAGGCGATCCCTAGATTAAATATTACGGCGATAATTTGGTGCCCAAGGCTAAGGCGGCCCATTCCTGGCGTCAAGACCTCAGGCAGTCACCGAGTGTAGTGGCGCTATCACGGCACAACAATCCTGTAATTACGCCATTCATCACGATGAATGCACCGCCATTGGCAATTTGCCTGCTCCATGGTCTAGACTGGCCGCGTTCTTGTCGGGGTGCCTTGTTGGAAGGCTGAGATCGGTAAATACCGGATCCCGTTGAACCTGATCAGGTTAGCGCCTGCGTAGGGAACAAGATTTCTCGTCACCCGGCGAGTCCTCTTGTGCTTCGTCCGGGATGTTGTTCGACAATCGAACAGCCCGTGCGCCAAGCACAGCACTGTCACAGTGCGTCCATCCGTCACAGGTTCACTCCGACAAAAATCCACCGCCTGGATAGTTGGAGAGCCCGTGATGAGCATCGAATTAAAAAGCCAAAAATCAAAAAACACCGTGCACTTGAGTGAATCGGCCAAGGTCGACTCCGGTTCCGTGCAGCCGTTTACCCGCTCGCAAAAAATCTACGTCCAGGGCACCCGTCCGGATATCCGCGTGCCGATGCGTGAAGTCAGTCTCGACGTGACCCCCACCGACTTCGGCGGCGAAATCAATGCGCCCGTAGTGGTCTACGACACCTCAGGCCCCTACACCGACCCGAACGTGATCATCGACGTGCGCAAAGGCCTGGGCGATGTGCGCTCGCCGTGGATCGAATCCCGCGGCGACACTGAGCGCCTGTCGGGCTTGAGCTCGCACTTCGGCCAACAGCGCCTGAGCGATGCCGAGCTGACCGCGCTGCGTTTTGCCCACGTGAAAAACCCGCGCCGTGCCAAGGCCGGGGCCAACGTCACCCAGATGCACTACGCCCGCAAAGGCATCATCACCGCCGAGATGGAATACGTCGCCATCCGCGAAAACATGAAGCTGGAAGAGGCCCGCGCCGCCGGCCTGCTGGACCAGCAACACGCCGGCCACAGCTTCGGCGCCAGCGTGCCGAAAATCATCACCCCGGAATTTGTCCGCGAAGAAATCGCCCGTGGCCGCGCGATCATCCCGGCCAACATCAACCACACCGAACTGGAACCGATGATCATCGGCCGTAACTTCCTGGTGAAGATCAACGGCAACATCGGCAACAGCGCCCTGGGTTCGTCCATCGAAGAAGAAGTGGCGAAACTGACGTGGGGCATTCGCTGGGGGTCGGACACGGTGATGGACCTGTCCACCGGCAAGCACATCCATGAAACCCGCGAGTGGATCATCCGCAACTCGCCGGTGCCGATCGGTACCGTGCCAATCTACCAGGCCCTGGAAAAAGTCGGCGGCGCCGCTGAAGACCTGACCTGGGAGCTGTTCCGCGACACCCTGATCGAACAGGCCGAGCAGGGCGTCGACTACTTCACCATCCACGCCGGCGTATTGCTGCGCTATGTACCGCTGACCGCCAAGCGCGTCACCGGCATCGTGTCCCGTGGTGGTTCGATCATGGCCAAGTGGTGCCTGGCGCACCACAAAGAGAACTTCACCTACACCCATTTCGACGAAATCTGCGAAATCATGAAGGCCTACGACGTCAGCTTCTCCCTGGGAGACGGCCTGCGCCCGGGCTCGATTGCCGACGCCAACGACGCCGCACAATTCGGCGAGCTGGAAACCCTCGGCGAGTTGACCAAGATTGCCTGGAAGCACGACGTGCAAACCATGATCGAAGGCCCGGGCCACGTGCCGATGCAGTTGATCAAGGAGAACATGGACAAGCAGCTGGAGTGCTGCGACGAAGCGCCGTTCTACACCCTCGGTCCGCTGACCACCGACATCGCCCCGGGTTATGACCACATCACCTCGGGCATCGGGGCGGCGATGATCGGCTGGTTCGGTTGCGCGATGCTCTGCTACGTCACGCCGAAGGAGCATTTGGGCCTGCCGAACAAGGACGATGTGAAGACCGGGATCATCACCTACAAGATCGCGGCCCATGCGGCGGACTTGGCCAAGGGGCATCCGGGGGCGCAGATTCGTGACAACGCGTTGAGCAAGGCGCGCTTTGAATTCCGTTGGGAGGACCAGTTCAACCTGGGCCTGGACCCGGACACGGCGCGTTCTTACCACGATGAAACCTTGCCGAAGGACTCGGCCAAGGTCGCGCATTTCTGCTCGATGTGCGGGCCGAAATTCTGCTCGATGAAGATCACCCAGGAAGTGCGTGAGTACGCGGCCAACCAGCGCATTGAAGCGGTGGATGTGGACGTGGCCAAGGGACTGGCGGAGCAGGCGGAGCGGTTCAAGCAGGAAGGTAGCCAGCTGTACAAAAAGGTCTGAATCAGAACCTGTGGCGAGGGAGCTTGCTCCCGCTGGAGTGCGCAGCGCTCCCGGAATCTGGATCGGTGTCTTGACTGACACTCATCGGTTGCAGGTTTTGGGGCGGCTTCGCCGCCCAGCGGGAGCAAGCTCCCTCGCCACAGGGGACTTTGCTGATTCAAATAATAGTGTCCCTCTGAGATAACACCCTTGAGCATTCAACCCAGCACCTATTCCCCAGACATCGCAGTCCCCTTGGACAAACGCGTCTTCGGCGCCCGCGATCTCTTTTCCCTGTGGTTCTCCCTGGGCATCGGCCTGATGGTCCTGCAAACCGGTGCACTGTTGGCGCCGGGCCTGGGCCTCTCCGGTTCCTTACTGGCAATTTTCCTCGGCACTTTGGTCGGCGTGCTGTTGCTGGCCGCCGTCGGCGTGATCGGCAGCGATACCGGCCTGTCATCCATGGCCGCCCTGAAACTCAGCCTCGGCACCAAGGGTGCAAGCCTGCCGGCGCTGCTGAACCTGCTGCAGCTGATCGGCTGGGGCTCATTCGAAATCATCGTGATGCGCGACGCCGCCAGCCTGTTGGGCGCCCGCGCGTTCAGTGAAGGCAGCCTGCTGACCAGCCCATTGTTCTGGACCCTGGTATTCGGCGCCCTCGCGACCTTGCTTGCCGTCAGCGGTCCGCTGACCTTCGTGCGGCAGATCCTGCGCAAGTGGGGCATCTGGCTGCTGCTGGCCGCCTGCCTGTGGCTGACCTGGAACCTGTTTGCCAAGGCCGACCTGGCCACTCTCTGGGCCCAGGCTGGTGACGGTTCGATGCCGTTTGCCGTTGGCTTCGATATCGCGATTGCCATGCCGCTGTCCTGGCTGCCACTGATTGCCGACTACTCACGTTTCGGCAAACGCGCGAAAAACGTGTTCGGCGGCACGGCACTGGGTTTCTTCATCGGTAACTTCTGGCTGATGAGCCTTGGCGTGGCCTACACCCTGGCGTTTGCGCCGAGCGGTGAAGTGAATGCGTTGCTGCTGGCATTGGCCGGAGCCGGCCTGGGGATTCCTCTGCTGCTGATCCTGTTGGATGAATCAGAAAACGCGTTCGCCGATATTCACTCGGCGGCGGTGTCCAGCGGGATTCTGTTGCGCTTGAAAGTCGAGCACCTGGCATTGGCCATTGGCGTTATCTGCACGCTGATCGCCTGCTTTGCACCGTTGGCGCAGTACCAGAACTTCCTGCTGCTGATCGGCTCGGTGTTCGCGCCGCTGTTCGGCGTGGTGCTGGTGGATCACTTCATCCTGCGCCGTCGTGGCCATGGTGTTGCCGCCAACCTGCGCTGGCCGGCACTGCTGGCGTGGCTTGGAGGGATCAGCACCTATCACCTGTTGGCGAATCTGTACCCGGATGTCGGCGCGACCCTGCCGGCGCTGGTGCTGGCAGGGCTGTTGCACTTCATCCTGGGCCGGGCCTTCAGTGGCGTGCGGGCACCAGCTCAGGCTTGATCACGCCGGTGAGGCGCGCATAGGGGATGGTCATTTCGATCAGCCCCAATGCGTACGGCGCGATGGTGGTCACGTTGTACTTGAGCACCACGCCATTGCTGGTCAGCGCCACATTCGGGGTTTTCTGGAACGGCCAGTTCTTCACGAACTCCGGGTCACGGTCCATCTGCGAGTTGATCAGCCAGTTGTTGTGGGCGACTTTCGCGGTCTTCCAGAATGCATCTTCCTGGCCCGGCAACAGCATGTCGGTCAGGCTCAGCTCTTTGTGCAGCAGGCGTGAATAGTTGATGAAGCCGCGGCCCGGCTCGCCGTGGGCGGTGCCGGTGTCCAGGTAGCTGGACACTTCGATGATCACCAGTCCGTCATGCTGCTCACGTACCTTGGCCTGCAAGTACATGCTGTTGCGGTCCGGGGACTCACGCAAGAACTTGTCGCGGTAGGCGTTCAGGGTGGCGGGCATGGCCTGGCCAGGTGAAGTGCGGGCCATCTGCAGCAGGCGCTGTTCGATGATCTGGTCCAGTTGCGGCTCGGACGGGAAGTGCACGGTGTCGATGTTTACCAGCGGGCAATCCGGACTGCTGCAGCCGGGTTTGATCTGCTCGGAGGCGTCGGCGGTGGTGTCCAGCGGCTTCAGGTAGCTCGGCTGGAACAGGCTCTGGCAAGCACCCAGGGTCAAGGCGATACAGGCCACGGAGGCGATTTTTAAAAGCGACATGTGTGTCCTTCATAAATCGAGGAAAGGTGAAAATGTGGAGCTTCGACTCCCGACAAGGCAGTCAGTTCGCCACTAAGCTGATTAGAGTGAGTTTGACGCCCGCCGTCTATCCCGGCAACCGGAAAGGGGCTGCATCAAGGGGCACGAGCGCGTTAGGATGGCGCGATGTCGAGGCCGCCTCGATACCGCAAGGCAATAAACGAGGGTTGATATGACGGACACAGCGAAATCGACGCCGAGCAAGGTCGAGATTGTTCAGCGCGACAATGCCTACAAGGGCTTCTACAAACTGGATCGGCTGAAGCTGCGGCACGAGAAGTTTGATGGCGGCATGAGCCGTGAGCTCAATCGCGAAGTCTTTGTGCGTCATGACGCCGTGTGTGTACTGCCCTATGACCCGCAGCGCGATGAAGTGGTGCTGATCGAGCAGTTTCGCGTCGGCGCCATGGGGCGTACCGACAACCCGTGGCTGATCGAAATGGTCGCTGGCCTGATCGACAAGGATGAGCAACCGGAGGAGGTTGCACACCGCGAAGCCGAGGAGGAAGCTGGCCTTACATTCTCCGCACTCTGGCCGATCACCAAGTACTTTCCGTCGCCGGGTGGCAGCACCGAATTTGTCCACTTGTTCCTGGGCCGTTGCGAGAGCGCCGGGGCCGGTGGCGTCCATGGACTGGAAGAGGAAGCCGAAGATATCCGCGTCACTGTCTGGGCCTTTGAAGACGCCCTGCAGGCGGTACGTGACGGTAAAATTTCCAACGCAGCGAGCATTATTGCCCTGCAATGGCTTGCGCTTAATCGCGCGGAAGTGAGGGGGTTATGGCAGTAAAGGCACGGGAGCGATATCGGGTTGACCTGATCGGGCTGCAAGCAGCCTGCGAGGCCAACTATGCACGGCTGATGCGGCTGCTGCCGGACATGCGCCACACCCCCGAGGCGCGGCGCATTGCCGTGACCCACGGCGACCAGATGCTCGGCGTGCTGACCCTGGAAGTGATCGTGAACTGCCCGTACACCACCACTTTGCGGGTGCGTCAGGAGCACAGCCTGCCGTGGCTGCCGGTGCCGCAGCTGGAAGTGCAGGTGTACCACGACGCACGCATGGCCGAAGTGATCAGCGCCGAACATGCACGACGCTTTCGCAGCATCTATCCTTACCCCAACGTGTTCATGCACCAACCCGATGAGAAAGCACAGCTCAATGTGTTCCTCGGTGAATGGTTGAGTCACTGCCTGGCCCTGGGCCACGAGTTCGAAGTCGTTCGATAGATGTGAACTGCGTCCGCTTCACGGGTTTCCTCTTTGTGTCCTGCCCCAGCATAATCGCCTCAAATGTCCATTCCTGTGATCACGCCCTGGGAGAACGCCTTGCCGAGCGTATCCGCCATGAACCCTGACGCTTCGGCGTTGCTGGTGCAGTTGTCCGACAGTCACCTGTTTGCCGAGGCGGACGGCGGCCTGCTGGGCATGAATACCCGCGAGAGCCTGCAACGGGTGATCGACACGGTGTTGGTGCAGCAGCCGCAGATTGATCTGGTGCTGGCCACCGGGGATTTGTCCCAGGACGGTACGCTGGAGTCGTATCAGGCGTTTCGTGACATGACGCGGCAGATTCAGGCGCCGGCGCGCTGGATCCCGGGGAATCACGATGAGCCGCAGGTGATGCTGCAAGCGGCGATCAACAGTGCGTTGCTGGAACCGGTGGTGGATGTGGGTAACTGGCGGATTACCCTGCTGGACTCGGCGGTGCCGGGTTCGGTGCCGGGGTATTTGCAGGATCAGCAGCTGCAATTGCTGGCGCAGTCGTTGAGTGAGGCGCCGGCTCGGCATCATCTGGTGTGTTTTCACCATCATCCGGTGTCGATTGGGTGCGCTTGGATGGAGCCCATCGGTTTGCGCAATCCTGAGGCGTTGTTTGCGGTGCTGGATCGGTTTCCGCAGGTGCGGGCGGTGCTTTGGGGGCATGTGCATCAGGAAATTGACCGGGAGCGTAACGGGGTGCGGCTGCTGGCGTCGCCGTCCACCTGCATCCAGTTCGCCCCCGGCAGCGAGGACTTCAAGGTGAGCGAGGAAGCGCCCGGTTATCGCTGGCTGCGCCTGCATGCCGACGGACGGTTGGAAACCGGCGTGGAGCGGGTGCAGGGCTTTGCGTTTCAGGTGGATTACGGTAGCAGCGGGTACTGACGGCTTTGGGGGCGGCGGCCTACCGGCCGGCTTGAGTGTTAAAAGCGAAAGCAAAGCTGCTTTCCTGTAGGAGCGAGCTTGCTCGCGAAAAACCTGAGACCGCCGCGTTGAATCAGGATGCCCGCGTCATCGTTAACGACCTTCGCGAGCAAGCCCGCTCCCACATTTGGACCGTGCCCGCTTCTGGTTTTGCTGTTGCTTTTGCTTCACCACACTCAAGCCGGCCGGTAGGCCGCTGTGCTATCAGCCCTCACCCAAATAACGGATACGCACCCAGAAACCCCGCTAGAGCCTAGCCCTCAAGTTCCCTGTAAACTGCCCCCTCTTTGAGCTGACCCACAGAGGACCCGGAATGTCCGCATCGATCTTGTATATCCACGGCTTCAACAGCGCTCCCGCCTCCAACAAGGCCAGCCAGTTGATCACCGTGATGGGCAGCCTCGGTCTGGCCGACCAGTTGCGCGTGCCGGCCCTGCATCATCACCCCCGCCAGGCGATCCCCCAGTTGGAGGCGGCTATCCGTGAGCTCGGAAGGCCACTGCTGGTAGGCAGCTCCCTCGGCGGCTACTATGCAACCCATCTTGCCGAACGCCATGGCCTCAACGCCTTGCTGGTCAACCCGGCAGTCAGCCCTCATCGGATGTTCGACGGTTACCTGGGCACCCAGAAGAACCTCTACACCGATGAGACCTGGGAGCTGACCCACGACCACGTCGCGGCCCTGGCCGAGCTGGAAGTGCCGGCGCCCCAGGACGCCCAGCGTTATCAGGTGTGGTTGCAGACCGGCGATGAAACACTGGATTATCGCCTCGCCCAGCAGTATTACCGGGCCTGTGCCTTGCGCATCCAGGCCGGTGGCGATCACGGTTACCAGGGCTTCGCCCAACAGTTACCGGCGCTGTTGAGTTTTGCCGGCATAGGCTCCGATCAGTACCAATCCTTCGATTTCACCGCATTGTGAAACCGCAGGTTACTTTTTAATCGAACGACTCACGACGAGACCCCATGGCCACTCCCAGCGCTAGCTCTTATAACGCCGACGCCATCGAAGTCCTCTCGGGCCTCGACCCGGTGCGCAAACGCCCCGGCATGTACACCGACACCAGTCGGCCGAACCACCTTGCCCAGGAAGTCATCGACAACAGCGTCGACGAAGCCTTGGCCGGGCACGCCAAGTCGGTACAAGTCATCCTTCACGCCGACCATTCCCTGGAAGTGTCCGACGACGGTCGTGGCATGCCGGTGGACATTCACCCGGAAGAGGGTGTGTCGGGCGTCGAGCTGATCCTCACCAAGCTGCACGCCGGCGGCAAGTTCTCCAACAAGAACTACCAGTTCTCCGGTGGCTTGCACGGCGTGGGTATTTCCGTGGTCAACGCCTTGTCGAACCACGTACGGGTCAAGGTCAAGCGGGACGGCAACGAGTATCAGATGACTTTCGCCGATGGCTACAAGGCCACCGACCTGGAAGTGATCGGCACCGTTGGCAAGCGCAACACCGGCACCAGCGTGTACTTCGCGCCGGACCCGAAATACTTCGATTCACCGAAATTCTCCATCAGCCGCCTCAAGCATGTGCTCAAGGCCAAGGCTGTGCTGTGCCCGGGCCTGCTGGTCAGCTTTGAAGACAAAGGCACCGGCGAAAAGGTCGAGTGGCATTACGAAGACGGCCTGCGGTCCTACCTGGAAGACTCCGTCAGCGAATTCGAGCGCCTGCCGAACGAGCCGTTCTGCGGCAGCCTGGCGGGTAATAAAGAAGCCGTGGACTGGGCCTTGTTGTGGCTGCCGGAAGGTGGCGACAGCGTCCAGGAAAGCTACGTCAACCTGATCCCGACGGCCCAGGGCGGTACCCACGTCAACGGTTTGCGCCAGGGCTTGCTGGATGCCATGCGCGAATTCTGCGAATACCGCAGCCTGCTGCCGCGCGGCGTGAAGCTGGCGCCGGAAGACGTCTGGGAGCGGATCGCGTTCGTCCTGTCGATGAAAATGCAGGAGCCGCAATTCTCCGGCCAGACCAAGGAGCGCCTGTCGTCCCGTGAGGCAGCGGCGTTCGTCTCCGGGGTGGTAAAGGATGCCTTCAGCCTGTGGCTCAACGAACACCCTGAATTGGGCCTGGCCCTGGCGGAGTTGGCGATCAACAACGCCGGCCGTCGCCTGAAGGCCAGCAAGAAAGTCGAACGCAAGCGCATTACCCAGGGGCCGGCACTGCCTGGCAAGCTGGCGGACTGCGCCGGGCAAGACCCGATGCGCTCCGAGCTGTTCCTGGTGGAAGGTGATTCTGCCGGCGGTTCCGCCAAGCAAGCGCGGGACAAGGAATTCCAGGCGATCCTGCCCCTGCGCGGCAAGATCCTAAACACCTGGGAAGTCGATGGCAGCGAAGTACTGGCCAGCCAGGAAGTGCACAACATTGCCGTGGCCATCGGTGTCGACCCGGGCGCGGCGGACATGAGTCAGCTGCGCTACGGCAAGATCTGCATCCTCGCCGACGCCGACTCCGACGGCTTGCACATTGCGACCTTGCTCTGTGCATTGTTCGTCCAGCACTTCCGCCCATTGGTGGATGCCGGTCACGTCTATGTCGCCATGCCGCCGCTGTACCGCATCGACCTGGGCAAAGAGATTTTCTACGCCCTGGACGAAGCCGAGCGCGATGGCATTCTCGACCGCCTGGTGGCCGAGAAGAAACGCGGCAAGCCGCAGGTCACCCGATTCAAGGGCCTGGGTGAGATGAACCCGCCGCAGCTGCGGGAAACCACCATGGACCCGAACACTCGGCGCCTGGTGCAGTTGACCCTGGAAGATTTCGCCGCCACCTCGGAAATGATGGACATGTTGCTGGCGAAGAAACGCGCGCCGGATCGCAAGAACTGGCTGGAGTCCAAGGGCAACCTGGCCGAGGTTCTGGGCTGATGCGCAGCAGTTTCGCCCTGGCGATTCTGTTGTTGAGCGGGTTGGCGACCACCTCGGTGGTCGCGGCGCCCGTGGCTGAGCTGAAGCTGTTGGCGGAACACCCGGTGGAAGGCATGCGCGGCGGTAACCTGTCGGGCCTGGCCTTATGCGGTAGCGAATTGTGGACAGTCTCCGATCGCGATGACGACCAGATCTACCGGCTCGATACCGCCGGTGACGTCTGGAAAGCAGAGACATACGGGATTGATGTGCCGCCGGTGCCGGCGTCGGGTTTGCCCTTTGGCCTGCGCTCACGCACCAAGGCGGCTTCGTTGATTCGCGGTGGTGATCTGGATTTTGAAGGCATCAGCTGCGATGCGGCGGGTAACCGTTACATTGTCAGCGAAGCCCACGCGGCGGTTCTCAGGGTGCCTTTCTCCTCAGAACACGGTGAAACGGAGTGGCTGAAGATCGCCCCGGGCATGGTTCGCGAAGCTCGGGCCAGTGGCATGTTGCTGCACTTCAACGCGCTGTTTGAAGGCATCGTGGTGAACCCGGAAGGCAATCAAATCTGGCTTGCGGCCGAACGCGAGCGGCGCGGGCTGATTTCCATCAAGCGCCCGCAAACCCTCTGGGATTGTGAAGGCCCTTGTGTATTGCTGAGCGAGGCCGGCCAGGAGATGCAGCCGGCGCAGTTCCCGGGCGCCAAGGCGGTGTCCAAGGACTTTGCCGACCTGGCGCTGTTCAATGGCAAGCTGTTTACCCTGGAGCGCAATGCGTTTCAGGTGTGTCGCCGGGATGCGGTCACGGCCCAGGTGGAGTTGTGCTGGTCGTTTGCCGATGAAGCGCTGACGCCGAATCGGCGTTATGCCCAGGCCTATGGATTGGCCGAAGCCTTGGTGGTGGACGCTGACGGTGCCTGGATCGGCATCGACAATAACTTCGGTGCCCGCGCCGATGGCGAAAAGCGGCCGGTGGTCTATCGTTTCGCCGCCCCTGCGGGTGGCTGGAGCGCCAAGCCATGAGTGCGCAACCACCCGGCAAGCGCGCCGGGCGTGTGTTGATGTTCGTCGCGTGGGGCGCCGGCCTGTTTTTGGCGACACGATTTTTTGGGCAGTGGGAAGCGCGACAGGAAAACCCCAATGCCGTGGTGACCTCGGAGCAGCACGAGGGTTATATCGAAGTAAAACTGCTGGGCAACGGCCAAGGGCATTTTGTCGCCACTGGCCAGATCAACGGCAAGCCGGTGCAGTTCATGCTCGACACCGGGGCCACCGACGTGGCGGTTCCGGCTGAATTGGCCGACCGTCTCGGGCTTGAACGCGGCATGCCGGTTGGCGTGAGTACGGCCAACGGGCGAACCCAGGGCTTTCGGACCGAGTTGGGCCGCCTGCAACTGGGCGATATCGTCCTTCGGGACGTGCGCGCCATCGTGGTACCGGGTTTGGGCGATGAACAGGTATTGCTGGGCATGAGTGCATTGAAACAACTTGAATTTACCCAGCGCAGCGGCACTTTGCTGCTGCGCCAGACCAAACAATGATGAGGCCCGCATGAGTGACATCCTTGCAGACAGCTTAGATGGCGTTGAACGCCGGTCGCTGGCTGACTTCACCGAAAATGCCTACCTCAACTACTCCATGTACGTGATCATGGACCGTGCCTTGCCGCATATCGGCGACGGCCTGAAGCCCGTACAGCGGCGCATTATCTATGCGATGAGTGAGTTGGGCCTGGACGCTGACTCCAAGCACAAGAAGTCGGCGCGTACCGTCGGTGACGTGCTCGGTAAATTCCACCCTCACGGCGACTCGGCGTGCTACGAAGCCATGGTGCTGATGGCCCAGCCGTTCAGCTACCGCTACACGCTGGTGGACGGCCAGGGTAACTGGGGGGCGCCGGATGATCCGAAGTCCTTCGCCGCCATGCGTTACACCGAAGCGCGTCTGTCGCGGTATTCGGAAGTGCTGCTCAGCGAACTGGGCCAGGGCACGGCCAACTGGGGCCCGAACTTTGACGGCACCCTCGACGAGCCGCTGGTGTTGCCGGCACGTTTGCCGAATATCCTGCTCAATGGCACCACGGGTATCGCCGTGGGCATGGCCACTGACGTACCGCCCCACAACCTGCGGGAAGTGGCCAGCGCCTGCGTGCGCCTGCTGGATGAGCCGAAGGCTACGGTCGAACAGCTCTGCGAGCATATCCAGGGCCCGGATTACCCGACCGAAGCAGAAATCATCACGCCTCGCGCCGACCTGCTGAAAATCTACCAGACCGGTAAAGGCTCGGTGCGCATGCGCGCCGTGTACCACATCGAAGACGGCGACATCATCGTCACCGCGCTGCCGCATCAGGTATCCGGGGCCAAGGTGCTGGAGCAGATTGCCGCGCTGATGCAGGCCAAGCCGTCGAAGCTGCCGCAAGTCGCCGACCTGCGTGACGAGTCCGACCACGAAAACCCGTGCCGCATCGTGATCATCCCGACCAACAGCCGGGTCGACCATGAAGTGCTGATGCAGCATCTGTTCGCCAGCACCGAGCTGGAGTCCAGCTATCGGGTCAACATCAACATCATTGGCCTGGACGGCAAGCCGCAGTTGAAGAACCTGCGGGCTTTGCTGGTGGAATGGCTGGAATTCCGGGTGCAGACCGTGCGTCGCCGCCTGCAATTCCGCCTGGACAAGGTCGAACGCCGCCTGCACCTGTTGGACGGCTTGCTGATCGCTTACCTCAACCTGGATGAAGTGATCCATATCATCCGTACCGCCGAGCACCCGAAGGCCGAGCTGATCGCGCGCTTCGAACTCAGCGAAATCCAGGCCGACTACATCCTCGACACCCGTCTGCGTCAGTTGGCGCGACTGGAAGAGATGAAGCTGCGGGACGAACAGGACGCGCTGCTCAAGGAACAAGCCAAGCTCCAGGCCCTGCTAGGCAGCGAGGCCAAGCTGAAGAAGCTGGTGCGCACCGAGCTGATCAAGGACGCCGAAACCTATGGCGACGACCGCCGCTCGCCGATTGTCGAACGCGCCGAAGCCAAGGCCCTGACCGAAACCGAGTTGCTGCCCAACGAGAAAATTACCGTCGTTCTGTCGGAAAAGGGTTGGGTTCGCTCAGCCAAAGGGCATGATATTGACGCCACCGGCCTGTCTTACAAGGCTGGCGACGGTTTCAAAACCGCGGCGGCGGGGCGTTCCAACCAGTTTGCGGTGTTTATCGACTCCACCGGTCGCAGTTATTCGGTGCCGGCGCACACGTTGCCATCGGCGCGGGGGCAGGGCGAACCGTTGACCGGGCGCCTGACACCGCCACCGGGTGCGAATTTTGAATGCGTGCTGCTGCCGGACGATGATTCGCTGTACGTCATCGCCTCCGATGCGGGCTATGGGTTCGTGGTCAAGGGTGAAGACCTGCAGGCCAAGAACAAGGCGGGCAAGGCGTTGTTGAGCCTGCCGAACAACGCCAAGGTGATCCTGCCGCGTCCGGTGGAAGACCGTGAAGGCAACTGGCTGGCGTCGGTGACGACCGAAGGGCGCCTGCTGGTGTTCAAGATCAGCGATTTGCCGCAGTTGGGCAAAGGCAAGGGCAACAAGATCATTGGTATTCCCGGGGAGCGGGTGGCCAGTCGCGAAGAGTACGTGACCGACATCGCCGTGATCCCGGAAGGCTCGACCCTGGTGTTGCAGGCCGGCAAGCGCACGTTGTCACTGCGCCCTGACGACCTCGAGCACTACAAGGGTGAGCGGGGTCGTCGTGGCAATAAACTGCCGCGCGGCTTCCAGCGAGTGGACGCTTTACTGGTGGAAACGCCCGTTTAAGGCGATATAGAGCGCCCGATCTACGATTTAACCCGTAGATCGACGCTTTCGCGCTGGAGTCATGGCGCATATTCACGGATGATATGGCCTTTCCAGCGCCGGCGTGGCTGAGCGCGTACAGGTTATTTTTGAGTATTACATTGTGGTTCGCCTTGTGGCAGCCACCTGGATGGGATGATGACTGCTCCGCGCCTTCCTTTATTTTTGTTGCTCGCTGGCCTTTTGGGCCTGGCGGGTTGCAGCACACACCAACCGGTGTCGCTGTATCAGCTGGACAGTGGAAGTCCGGCTCAGCCTGCACAAAGTGCCGGCATGGCTGTATTGCTTGGCCCTGTTGTAGTGGCCGACTATCTGCAACGTGAAACCTTGCTGCAACGTCAGAACGACGGCAGCCTGCAAGGTTCCACCGATGGCCGCTGGGCCGGTAGCCTTTCGTCCGACATCAATCAGTTGATGTTGCGCCAGGTGGCTGGCCACCTGGACAGCCAGCGTGTGGTATTGGCGCCGGCGCCGTTGGGTTTTGCCCCGGACGTACAGGTGTTGCTGACCATTACGCGACTGGACTCGGGTGTTTCGCAGCCCGCTATCCTCGACGCGCAATGGCGCCTGATTGACCGTCGTGGCCAGGTGCGGGATAACCGCATCGTGCACTTGCAGGAAGAGCACAGCGGCAGCACCGCGTCCCAGGTCCAGGCCCAGGGTGTGTTGCTGCAACGTTTGGCTGACCAGCTGTCGGTGGCCCTCAAACCATTGGCCAATCAGCCAGCGGTGGCAGAAGCGCCACGCAAACAAGCCCCGGCGCAGCCCAAGGCTGCGGCACCGGAGAAGCCGAAGATGCCGATGGCCGTGCCGATTCGCACCGATATGGAAGTGTTCAGGTTCTGACCTGAATACAGACCAACAAAAAGGCCCGCTGATGAGCGGGCCTTTTGTTTGTGCGGGATTTGAGCGGTACGCAGATCTAATGTGGGAGCGGGCTTGCTCGCGAAGGCGGCGGATCAGTCGATACATAGGCTGACTGACAGGCCGCCTTCGCGAGCAAGCCCGCTCCCACATTGAGTTGCGTTGTTCTTTAGTTCTTCGCCCGCGTCTCATGCATCCGCGCCAGCTGGCGCTCAAGCATCGACGGGTAAGGCTCCATCAACCGCTCCACACAGCACGCACCTTCAGGGCTGGCAATCGGGCGGATCCGCGCACGCTGGCGAATCAGCACGTCGTCACTGATCTTACGTTCCACCAGCAGCAGGTTGCGGCTGTGTTGCGACAAGGCCAGCGCATCCTGGGCAATCTCGGTCAGGAGCAGATCGATCTGGCTCATGCCATACAGATCGTCGCCCACCGTCAGGCCCAATTGCAGTTGCAGGGTGATGCCGCTGTCGGCCACTTCGATTTGCAGCGCATGGCCCAGGGCCCGCAGCAGTTCACCGCAGCAGATGGCGTTGGTCAGGTAGTCTTCGCCGCTGTCTTCGCTGTGGAACAGCATCAAGGTGCTGCCGTCGTTCAGGGTGTGCAGTTCGCTCTGATACAGCGAGGCCGCCTGGTCGAGGCAGTCACGATAACGTTCCAGCAACTCGGTCAGGCGTGCCCGCGGCAAGCGACGCAGTTGATCCTGTGCGCCCAGTTGCACGGCCAATACGGCGCTGTGCTGGGGCTGGGTGCTGCGCACCGGAGCAGGCTGCACAGCAGGAGCGGTTGGCACTGAAGTATCGCGAAGATCGGCGAACGGGTCTTCTTCGTCCAGTTCGTCTTCTTCTGCCTTGATCACATGACGGGTCGCCGGCTTTTGGGCCGCTACCGGCGCAGACTCGTCGAAGCTCGGGTCCCGCAGGTTGCGCACTTCAAACTCGGGCTCGTCGTCTTCGTAGTCGGTGTCGTCGAACTCGGGCTCGGGTTCAACCTCGGGCACTACGGGCTCCGGCGCGAAGCTGGTGTGCAGTTGGCGGGCGAGGTCGCCGATTTCGTCCTGGCGGTCGGTGGCCGGGGTGTGTTCATCGATATCCCGCAGCCAGATGCGCAGTTGCATCAGTGGCGTGGAGATATGCCGGCCCAGGCGCAGGCTCAAGGCCAGGGACAGTGCCAGCAGGATCGCACTCAAGATACCCATGCTTTGCAGGCTGATGGTCATCGGCTGCTGGAACTGTTGCATGTCCAGGCTGATGCGCAGTTGGCCGGCCTTCACGTCCTGAAACGTGATATTGCTCTGGTACAGGCCTTCGGCTTCACCCAGCAGGCCGTTTTTCGGACGTTGCCCGGCTTCGGCCATGATCCGGTTGTCCACGCTATAGATAGCAGCGTGGGCCACCAGCGGGTTCTTGGTCAGGTTGTTGAGCAGCACGTTGAGGCTGAGGATGTCGTTGGACACCAACAACTCAGTCGCCGAGGTGGCGGTCTGGGTGGTCAGGCTCTCGCCCAAAGCGTCGGCTTGCTCGTGCATGGCCTGCTTGAACTGCAAACCCATCACGCAGGCGTAGATGACCAGGGCCAGGGCGACCAGGATCACGTTATGGCTGGCGATGCGTAATGCGATCGGTACACGGCGGTGGCGCAGTGCCCGGAAGATCAGCAGGAAGAAGTTATCGGTTTTTACTGGCGTGGGCCGGTTCACTTAAGCTCGGCTCTTTAGTCCGTGAAGTTGACGCGCAGTATAGCGACAGGCCCAAGACCGGCAAAGCGCTGGCTGTGCCCGATGGTCACTGAAAGTGGGTAGAATGCGGTTTTTTTCCAGCTCGGGGGTGCGCTTTGCGCGAAATTGTCCTGATTAACATCACAGGTGAGGACCGTCCGGGTCTCACCGCAGCCATTACCGGTGTTCTGGCCCAGGGTGGTGTGAACATTCTCGACATCGGCCAGGCAGTGATTCACGACACGCTGTCGTTCGGCATCCTGGTGGAAATTCCCAGCACCGAGCAAGCCTCGTCCGTGCTCAAGGACATCCTGTTTACGGCGTATAAGCTGGATCAGCAGGTGCGTTTCACCCCAGTGTCCGAAGAGGATTACCAGAGCTGGGTGGCCGGCCAGGGCAAAAAACGCCACATCGTGACCCTGTTGACCCGCAAGGTGACGGCCGAGCAATTGCAGCGTGTCAGTTCGATCACGGCTCAGTACGGTTTGAATATCGACCACATTGACCGTCTGTCGGGTCGTATGCCGTTGGACACGCCAGCAGACAAGGGCAAGGGCTGCATCGAGTTCTCCGTACGCGGTGAGCCGGCAGATCCCCAGGCCCTGCGTGCCGAATTCCTGAGCGTTGCCCAGGAGCTGAATGTCGATATCGCCTTCCAAGAAGACTCGCTGTTCCGCCGCAATCGCCGCCTGGCGGTGTTCGACATGGACTCGACGCTGATCGAAGCCGAAGTCATCGACGAATTGGCCAAGGCTGCCGGTGTAGGTGAGCAAGTCTCGGAAATCACCGAGCGTGCCATGGCCGGTGAGCTGGATTTCCGTGCCAGCTTCAAGGAGCGCCTGGCGCTGCTCAAGGGCCTGGATGTGAGCGTACTGGACTCCATCGGCGCCTCGCTGCGCCTGACCGAAGGCGCCGAAACCCTGTTCGCCGAACTCAAGCGCCTGGGCTACAAGACCGCGATCCTGTCGGGCGGTTTCACCTACTTCGCCAAGCAATTGCAGGCCAAGCTGGGTATCGACTATGTGTTCGCCAACGGGCTGGAAGTGGTGGACGGCAAGGTGACGGGCGTCGCCGTGGAGCCGATTGTCGACGCACAGCGTAAGGCTGACCTGTTGCGGGAATTGGCACACAAGGAAGGGTTGCGTCTGGAGCAGACCATTGCGGTCGGCGACGGGGCAAATGACTTGCCGATGCTGGCGATTGCCGGGTTGGGTGTGGCGTTCCGGGCCAAGCCGCTGGTCAAGCAATCGGCCAAGCAGGCGATTTCGACTTTAGGGCTGGATGGCGTGTTGTACCTGTTGGGCTTTCGCGACCGCGACGGTCAGCTCTGAAGATCGTTCCCACGCTCTGCGTGGGAACGCCGCCCTGGACGCTCCGCGTCCGATTTTGAGGTTGGGACGCGGAGCGTCCCGGGATGCATTCCCACGCGGAGCGTGGGAATGATCGCTAGGTCAGGCTTTCGGCAAACCCATGCCCTGGCCCATCTGCACCGGCGTCCCCGCCTGCAGTGCTTCCGACCATTGCACCTGGTCCGGCCCAAACAGCACGATTGCCGTCGAACCCAGCTTGAAGCGCCCCAGTTCTGCACCTTTTTCCAGGTGGATCGGCCCACGGGCAGCTTCGTCGTAGCGGAAGGTTTTCAGCTCGCGTTTTGGCGGCGTTACCAAGCCTGCCCAAACCGTTTCAATCGATGCCACGATCATCGCGCCAACCAGCACCACGGCCATCGGGCCGCGTTCGGTGTCGAAAATGCAGGCAACACGCTCGTTACGCGCAAACAGTTCCGGCACATTTTCGGCGGTGGTCTGGTTTACTGAGAAGATTCGGCCAGGGATATAAACCATTTCCCGCAGGGTGCCGGCCAATGGCATATGCACCCGGTGGTAGTCCTTCGGCGACAGGTAAACAGTGGCGAAATCGCCGCCCATGAACGGCGCAGCCACCGCCGCATCGCCGCCCAGCAATTCCAGCACGCTGAAGCTGTGGCCCTTGGCCTGGAACACCCGGCCATGTTCAATCGGGCCCAACTGGCTGACCGCGCCATCGGCCGGGCTCAACACCGCGCCTGGGGTCTGATCCAGCGGCCGTGCACCGTCTTTCAACGCGCGGGTGAAGAAGGCGTTGAAGTGCTCGTAAGCGGTCACGTCTTCAACCAGGGCCTGGGACATGTCCACTTGATAACGCTTGGCAAACCAGCTGGTGAACGCATTTTTGAACCAGCGCACGCGGCATTCGGCAATGCAACCGGCCAGACGCGACAGCAGGTGGTGGGGCAGCAAGTACTGGCTGAGGATGAACAACTGCTTTTTCATTAACTGTCCTTAAACCTTAAATCTCAACGGGGGTGTCGGGGTGGTTGCCCCATTCGCCCCAGGAACCGGCATAACCTTTGACTCGCGGATAACCGAGCGCCTTGGCCACCAGGTAGGTGAAGCCAGAACGGTGGTGAGTCTGGCAGTGGGTGATGATTTCTTTGTCGCGGGTCAGCCCGAGGTCTTCGAGGATCTGCGGCATGTCGCGGCGGATGCGCAGTTGGCGTGCCTTGTCCATGCCGGCGGTCCATTCGAAGTTC
Organism: Pseudomonas sp. P7758; assembly: GCF_013386485.1. Classification (NCBI taxonomy): domain Bacteria; kingdom Pseudomonadati; phylum Pseudomonadota; class Gammaproteobacteria; order Pseudomonadales; family Pseudomonadaceae; genus Pseudomonas; species Pseudomonas sp. P7758. Next base: position 127,159 of record NZ_JACARS010000005.1, read on the forward strand.
ACTGCGCCCGGGATGTGTCCACCCTTGGCCGCGAGGACTTTCTCGCCGGAGTATTCCAGCGGGCCACGGGCGTCCCAGATGCCGAGGTCGGCAGCGCCGAGACGGCTTTGCAGGTATTCGCGGGTGGCGGTGGGTTCTTCATGCAACGTCAGGCTGACCGGGCCGCCGGCGCTGGCCGGTACCTCGGTGGACACTGGGTGTTTTTCTTCCAGCCACGCCAGCAGGCCGCCGTCGAGGTAGTGGTACTTCTTGTGGCCGATGACGTCGAGCATCCAGATGAATCGCCCGGCCCAGCCACCGCCTTCGTCGTCATACACCACGTAGGTGGCATCCGGGGTGTGGCCCAGTTCGCCGAACAGCTTTTCAAGATCGGACTTGCCCGGCAGCAGGCCCGGCGCCGGTGGCTGGCCCAGTTGGGTGCGTTTTGGATCAACGAAACGTGCGCCGGGGATATGCCCTTCGGCGTAACGCGCAGCGCTGGTGAGGTCTACCAGGATCAGGTGTTCGGCATCGAGGCGACCGAGCAGGTCACTGGCCTCGATGACCAGCGGCAAGCCAGAGAAGTCAGGCATGTGAGGTCTCCTGGGCATAAAAATTGGGCGCTAAGGGAGGGCGATTGTAGCGCAAGCGTCAGGCACTGCGGTTGGTAAAGCTGTGCAGGGCCTTTTCGATGCATTGGGCGGTTTTGCCGAAGGCCTGCACGGTGGTTTCCGAGAACGGCCCGCCGCCCTGGTCGGCCACCATCAGCATCACCACCCGGCCATTGCAACTCAGGGAGCGCAGCAGCAGGTGTTCGCCCTTGAACAGGCGGCGCAGTTCCGGCGGCAGCAGTGCCGAGAACTGGGCGTGGTTGTCGGGGTTGAGGCGCACCTGGGCGGACTTGGCCAGCAGGCGTTGCAGCAGGGTGCTTTGCGCCACGTCGAGGCTCATGTGGTCGGCGTCCTTCGGCAGGCCGTCGACTTGATGCACACGTAGCGTGCTCAAGGTTTTGTCCGCCATCAGCAGCATCACCCGTTGCATGCCGCAGGCCACGAGGGCTTCCTTGGCGCAGGTGGTCAGGTGCATGGCATTGGCAAAGCGGCTCGGCTCTACGAGCAATTCGGTGCAGCGCTTGCGCCAGATCGCCAGGGACTCGGCGGTGGGTGGCGGTGCCGGCAGCAAGCCGTGGTGAACGCGCTGCACATCCCATGGCCAGATCAACGACAGCGCCGGGTGCCACAGGTCGCGCATCAGGGTGCTGCGGGCGCTGATCGCCGCGTGTTGGTGGGACTGTTGCTGCACTTCGGCCAACGGTTGTTGAAGGTAAAGCGCAGTGAGGTATTGCCAGCGCTGGGTGTGCGGGCAGGTCCAGGACTCCTGCGCCGCCAGCGCCAGGCCGTTGGCCAACAGCACAGTGTTGGCCGGCTGGTTCAGCCAGCGGCGCAGGTTCGGGTCGGCATCCAGCAACTGCTGTTGGCGCAACGGCTCGTCTTCACGGGCAATGCTCAGCGCCTTGACCAGCAAGCGTTGTTCCGTCAGCAGCAACGTATAACCCTGAGATACCCAGATCGGCAGGCGCCAGGTGTTGGTCAACCCGAGGCACAGGTCCAGCAGGCGTACGCCGAACAGCTCCTGTTCGACTGTGCGGGCCGATTCACCCTTGTGGATCACCCGCAGCTCCCATTCTTCCAGCAGCTTGGGATAGGCAATCGCCATCGGCCACAGCGGCGAAAGGAACAGCAGGCTGCCCCAGTGAATGTCTTGCCATAATCGCGCCAGGCGGCTGGCGAACAGGCCGCTGGCTTGTTGCGACGCGTGCTGGCTGATCATCTGCAGCTGGCGCAGGGCCACGGGGATTTCATTCAGCGGCACGGAAGGCAGGCGCCGCAGCAGCTCCTCGGTGCGCTTGAGGCCGAGGCGATTGATCGCCACTTCGAGATTTTCTGCCGGCTCCGCGAGGCTGCCGTGGGCCTGGTTGTTGGCCTCGCGCATCACGCTCAGCACCAGCGCCGGGCTGTTCTGCATCAGCTCTGCAATATCCCGCAACGAACTGCGGTTGTCGCCGATGGCCTTGCAAACCCGGTCGTGGCTCGCCTGTGGAACAGGCAACAGCACATCGTCCAGGCGCTTTATCCAAGCGGCGAGGGTGGCGGGTTTTTGAGTTGGGACTGTCGTTTCATTTGCCATGATTGGGGCGCGATCATCACTTGCGGTCAACACGCCCGGGACGGGCCGAACTGGTTTTTCGCCATAACGGGCTATAGTCTGGCGCAGATTTGCCGATAAGTAGAACAAGAGTTTTCAACTCTTGCGAATATGACCCTGAACCCGACGGCGCAAGTACTCATCCCCTATGGCTAAAATTATCGGCATCATCGTCGTCATCGCGAGCGTGCTCGGCGGATACGTCCTTTCCCACGGCAAGATTGCGGCGCTGATCCAGCCTTTCGAAGTGCTGATTATCGGCGGTGCGGCGTTCGGCGCATTCCTGCAGGCCAACCCCGGCTACATGACGATGCACGTGATCAAGAAGTCGCTGGGCATGTTCAGCTCGCGCTTCTCCCACACCTTCTACCTGGAAGTGCTGGGGCTGATCTACGAGATCCTCAACAAGAGCCGCCGCGAAGGCATGATGGCCATCGAAGGCGACATCGAGGACGCCGCGGCGAGCCCGATTTTCGCCAAGTACCCGGCCGTGCTCAAAGACGAGCGCATGACCGCCTACATCTGTGATTACCTGCGCATCATGTCGTCCGGCAACATGGCGCCCCATGAGCTGGAAGGCCTGTTCGACATGGAACTGTTCAGCCTCAAGGAAGAGCTGGAGCACCCATCCCACGCCGTGACCGGCATCGCCGACGGCATGCCCGGTTTCGGTATTGTTGCCGCGGTGCTCGGGATCGTGGTGACCATGGCCTCCCTGGGTGAAGGCGACCAGAAAGCCATCGGCATGCACGTAGGTGCGGCACTGGTAGGTACCTTCTTCGGTATTCTCGCGGCCTACGGTTTCTTCGGCCCGCTGGCCACGTCCCTGGCCCACGATGCCAAGGAAGAAGTGAATCTGTACGAAGCCATCAAGGCCTGCCTGGTGGCTTCGGCTTCCGGCATGCCGCCATCGTTGGCAGTGGAGTTCGGGCGCAAGGTTCTGTATCCGAAGCACCGTCCAAGCTTCGCTGAGCTGGAACAAGCGGTTCGCGGTCGCTAAGCCATGGAAAACAACCAGCCGATCATCATCAAGCGCGTCAAGCGCTTCGCTGCGGGGCACCATGGCGGCGCCTGGAAAATTGCCTTCGCCGACTTTGCGACGGCGATGATGGCGTTCTTCCTGGTGCTGTGGCTGATGTCCACTGCCACGCCGGAACAGAAGATCGCCATCGCCGGTTACTTCAAGGACCCCATCGGTTTCTCCGAGAGCGGCACGCCTTTTGTGATCGACCTCGGTGGTTCGCCGCAACTGGCGCCCGAGCGCACCATCAACCCGGAAATCAAGACCGACTCGCCGCAGGAAAAGATCCCGATCGAGCGCGACACCGTCGAGAGCATGGCCGAACAGGTCGAGCAGGAACGCCTGGAATTGCTGCTGCAGGAACTGCAAACCAAGGTTGAGGAAAATCCGCAACTGCTGAAGTTCAAGGACCAGATTTCCTTCGAGATCACCCCGGATGGCTTGCGCATCCAGATCACGGACGCCGCCAACCGGCCGATGTTCGATTCCGGCAGTGCACGCTTGAAGCCGTACTTTGAAGACATCCTGCTGGCCATGGCCGACACCATCAAGGCGGTGCCGAACAAGATCAGCATCAGCGGCCACACCGACGCCAAGCCGTATGCAGGCCAGGGCGACTTCGGCAACTGGGAGCTCTCGGCCAACCGGGCCAATGCCGCGCGTCGTGCACTGGTGGCCGGCAGCTATCCGGACCCGCAAGTGGCACGGGTGGTGGGGTTTGCTTCCTCGCAGCTGTTTGATCCCAAGGATCCGTTCAATCCGATCAACCGACGCATCGATATCGTCGTGCTGACCAAAAAGGCCCAGCGGGCAATTGAAGGCGACCCACCTGCGACGCCGCCGGTACCGACCCAGGGTGAAGGCGCGCCGGGCGAAGTGCCGGCAGACCCGAACGCACTGCCGCCCGAGCAGGAGCCGCTGCCAGCCCATGAGCTGCGGCAGAAGCTGAACCTGTTTGACGATGGCGGTGTGAAGGATCCGACTCAGCCAGCCACTGGCTCGTAAGCAGGTACAAAAAGGCCGCGATGATCGCGGCCTTTTTGTATCTGCTACATCCTGTAGG